>NZ_JOGH01000174.1:0-14555 GCF_000721345.1 Kitasatospora sp. NRRL B-11411
CGCTCACGCCGTCCTCACGCGCCGAGCCCCACCGCCCCCAGCCCCCAGCCCGCCGCTTCCCCACCCGTCTCCCCTCGCTCACGCCGTCCTCACGCGCCGACCCTGGATACTGGGACACCGTGCGGAAGAGTGCGGTGGCGATGTGCGCGGTGGCTGCGGTCGGGGCGGTGGCCGTCGTCCTGGTCCCGGCGACCTCGCCGGAGGTCTCCGGCGGGGACACCGCGCTGGTCTCGGTGGTGGTCAACCACGGCCGCACGGTCGAGCTGGGCCCGGACGAGACCCGGACGATCGAGGTCGAGGTGACGGCGAGCGACCGTTCGGGGATCCGCGCGGTGGATCCGATCGGCCTGTGGGGGCCCAACTACGCGACCCTGAAGGTCGGTCCGATGTCCTGCGTGCCGCTGTCCGCGGGCGGGACGACCTCCCGGTGCAGCGGTGAGGCGACGGTCGCGGCCGGTTCGCGGGCGCTCTTCGACGACCAGGCCGGCACCTGGTTCGTGGACCTGCGGATCCGGGCCGCCGACGGCGACCGCTACGTCTCGAAGAACGCCGCCGGGTTCTCGCTGAAGCGCTCCGCCCGGTTCGACCTGGCCGCCGCCGATCCGGCCCGGGTGGCGGAGGGCGGGGCGGTCACCGTCCGGGCCCGGTTGCAGCGGGCCGACTGGGACCGCAAGGCGGAGGTCCCGCAGCAGGGCACCACCGCGTACCTGCAGTTCCGTCCGGTGGGCAGCGACACCTGGACCACCCTGGCCACCGCCCGCACGGACGCCGACGGCCTGCTCGCGGTGAACGTGCCGGCCCGCGGCCCGGGCGCGTTCCAGTGGTACGCGCCGGGCGACAAGTGGACGGCGGGCGCGGTGTCCGAGGTGCTGCCGCTGGAGGTCGACGGGCCGGGGGCGCATCCGGGCCAGTGAGCCGGTGCAGACGCGGCGGGCCCCCGGGACGGTCGTCGTCCCGGGGGCCCGTCGCAGGGGTGCGGCCCGGATCAGCCGCGCAGTTCCTCGGCGACCAGTTCGGCGATCTGCACGGCGTTGAGCGCCGCGCCCTTGCGCAGGTTGTCGTTGGACAGGAACAGCGACAGGCCGTGCTCGGCGGTCTCGTCGGCGCGGATCCGGCCGACGTAGCTCGGGTCCTGGCCGGCGGCCTGCAGCGGGGTGGGGATGTCGGTGAGCTGGACGCCGGGGGCGCCGGTGAGCAGCTCGGTGGCGCGCTCGGGGCTGAGCGGGCGGGCGAAGCGGGCGTTGACCTGGAGCGAGTGGCCGGTGAAGACCGGGACGCGCACGCAGGTGCCGGAGACCTTGAGCTCGGGGATGCCGAGGATCTTGCGGCTCTCGTGGCGGAGCTTCTGCTCCTCGTCGGTCTCGTTGCTGCCGTCGTCGACGATCGAGCCGGCCAGCGGGACGACGTTGAACGCGATCGGGCGCTGGTAGACACCGGGCGCCGGGTACTCGACGGCGGCGCCGTCGTGGACGAGCGCGGCGGCCCCGTCGACGACCTTGCGGGCCTGCTCGTGCAGCTCGGAGACGCCGGCCAGGCCGGAGCCGGAGACCGCCTGGTAGGTGGAGACCACCAGGGCGACCAGCTCGGACTCCTCGTGCAGCGGGCGCAGCACGGGCATCGCGGCCATGGTGGTGCAGTTCGGGTTGGCGATGATGCCCTTGGGGCGCTCGGCGATCGCGTCGGGGTTGACCTCGGCGACGACCAGCGGGACCTCGGGGTCGCGGCGCCAGGCGGAGGAGTTGTCGATGACGACGGCTCCGGCGGCGGCGACCTTGGGGGCGAGCGCCTTGGAGGTGGCGCCGCCCGCCGAGAAGATCACGATGTCCAGGCCGCTGTAGTCGGCCGTGGCGGCGTCCTCGACGGTGACCTCGGTGTCCTTCCAGGGCAGGGCGCGCCCCGCCGAGCGGGCCGAGGCGAACAGCCGCAGCTGCTCCACGGGGTAGTCGCGCTGCGCCAGGATCTCGCGGACCACGCCGCCGACCTGACCGGTGGCACCTACGATGCCGATCCTCATCCGTCTCTCCTCCTGCTACCGGTTGGGCCGGTTGTCCCGGCCCATCATGCCTTGTCAGAGCGGGTTTTCGCGGGGGCGTCCCAAAGCGTGAACGCTTGCCGTCCGCGGCGGAAATCCCTCCTGTGCGGGCCCGTTCCCGCCGGAAATCCTGCGTGCGACCGACTGTCGCTCAGTCGTGCGCGAGCAGCGGCAGCCGCACCGCGGGGGTGGGGATGCGGCCGGCGCGGTGCAGCAGGGCCTTGAGCGCGGTCGGGTTGGGCCCGGCGAAGGCGGTGCGGGAGAGTCCGGCGAGTTCGGCGCCGAGCTTGCGGGCGAGTGCGGCGTCGCCGTCCTGCCAGGCCCGGTGCAGGGCGACGAAGCGGGCGGTCTCCAGGTGGGCGGAGGCCAGGATGCCGCCGTCGGCGCCGAGGGCGAGCAGCGGGGAGAGGAACAGGTCGTCGCCGGCCATGACGCCGCGCGGCCCGGCGGCCAGCAGGGCGATCGTCTCCTCGTCGATGCCGCCGGGCGCGTACTTGACCCCGGCCACGGCGGGCAGGGCGAGCAGCTCCAGCAGGGTGGCGGCGCCGAGCGGCTGCCCGGTGCGGTAGGGGATGTGGTAGATCACCAGCGGCAGCGGGCTCGCCCCGGCGAGGGCCCGGAAGTGGGCGAGGACGCCGGCCTCGCCGGGGCGGACGAAGGCGGGGACGGCGACCAGGGCGGCGTCGGCCCGGCCGTCCAGCGCGGCGAGCGCCTCGGCGGTGCGGGCGGTGCCGCCGTGGCCCGCGCCGACGGTGAGCGGGGCGCCGTGGGCGTCGCAGGCCCGGCGGCAGACCTCGATCACCGCGTCCTGTTCGGCGGTGGTGAGCGAGCCGGGCTCGCCGGTGGTGCCGAGGGCGACCAGGCCGGCGGCGCCGGCTTCCAGGCTGTCGCGGGCGAGCCGTTCCAGGGCGTCGAGGGCGACGGCGCCGTCGGCGGTGAAGGGCGTGACCAGCGGGACGTGGATGCCGTGCAGTTCCATGCGGGAAGCCTGCCGGGCGGTGACCGTGCGGGTCCAGTTCACATTTCCGATGGTTCTCGTAAGCTGGGCCGATGCTCGAGGTGCGAAGGTTGCGGTTGCTGCGCGAACTGGCCCGGCTGGGGACGATCGCGGCGGTCGCGGAGGCGTTGGCGTTCAGTCCTTCGGCGGTGTCCCAGCAGCTGTCGGTGCTGGAGCGGGAGGCGGGGGTGCCGCTGCTGGAGCGGACCGGGCGGCGGGTGGCGCTGACCCCGGCGGGGCGGAACCTGGTGCGGCACACCGAGGCGGTGCTGGAGCTGCTGGAGCGGGCGGACGCCGAGCTGGCGCACGCCCGCAGCGGGCCGGCCGGGCCGCTGCGGATCGGCGCCTACCCGTCCGCGGTGCGCGCCCTGGTGCCCGCGGCGCTGGCCGAACTGGCTTCCCGGCACCCGGAGTTGGAGCCGATGGTGAGCGAGGTGGACCCGGCGGCGGTGGCCGGGGCGCTGCGCGCGGGCGAGTTGGACGTGGCGCTGGTGCACGAGTACGACCTGGTGCCGGGCGAGCCGGAGGAGGGGGTGGCGCTGACCGGTCCGGTGTTCGCCGAGCCGCTGTACCTGGCGGCCCGTTCCGGCGGCACGCTGGCCGGGCACCGGGACAGCCCGTGGATCACCGCGCCGGCCGGGACGCTCTGCCACGCGATGGTGCAGCGGGTCTGCCAGTCCGCCGGGTTCGCGCCGCGGGTGCGCCACCTGGTGGACGACTTCGCGGCCCAGCTGGCCCTGGTGGCGGTGGGCCAGGGGGTGGCGCTGGTGCCGCACCTGGGCATCGGCCGCTGCCCGCCGGGCGTGACGCTGACCCGGCTGCCGCTGTACCGGCGCACCCGCACCGCGTTCCGGGCCGGTGCGGCGGCGCACCCGGCGGTGGCGGCCTTCGCGGCGGCCCTGCACGCGGCCGTCCCGGCCGAACTGCGCTCGGCCTGACCTCCCGTTCCCGGGGGGCGGTCGATAGCCTTCCGCCATGCATCAGTTGAACGAGCAGCAGGAGCAGCCGGGCCGGTTCGGGCCGGACGCCACGGTGGAGGTCCGGGCCGAGGGCGTGGGCCCGGTGCGCACCGAGTACGCGCCGGACCACGACGGCGACCCGGACCCGGGCGAGATCGTCTGGACGTGGGTGCCGTACGAGGAGAACGACGGGCGGGGCAAGGACCGGCCGGTGCTGGTGGTGGCCCGGGAGGCGGGGGGCTCGCTGCTGACGGTGATGCTCTCCAGCAAGGGGCACGACGACGACCGGGACTGGGTGCCGCTGGGCGCGGGCCCGTGGGACCGCAGCGGGCGGGACTCCTGGGTGGCGCTGGACCGGGTGTTCCGGGTGCGGGACGGCGGGATGCGGCGCGAGGCGTGCGCGCTGGACCGGGCCCGGTTCCGGCTGGTGGTGGACGCGTTGCGGCTCCGTTACCACTGGCGCTGAGTAACGATTATCGGATCTTCCTTCCCTGGTTCACCCCGGGACCGGTACAACAACTCCAGGATTCCCCACAGTTGAGCTGGAGTCGCACGCATGAGCAGCAACACCCCTCCCGGCTACGGGCCTCCGCAGGACCCCTACGGCAGCACCCCGCAGGGTGCGTTCCCGGGCTGGCTCGGCCCGACCCCGCCGCCCGGCGCCCAGCCCGTGCCGGGCACCCGGGTCCTCGCCGCGCCGGTGGACCGCTTCCTGGCCCGCCTGATCGACGCGGCGGTCCTGATCGTCCCGTTGATCATCGTGGCCGTCATCACGATGGGCAGCTTCCTCTACTACCTGCTCGCCGCGGTGGTCCTGGTGGCCTACGAGGGCGGCATGATGCTGACCCAGCACGGCCAGACCGTCGGCAAGAAGGCGATGCGGCTGCGGGTGGTCAGCGCGGCCACCGGCGGCCGTCCGACCGACAACGAGCTGTGGACCCGGGCGGGCGTCTACGGCGGCCCGTTCCTGGTCCCGTACATCGGCGGCCTGTTCTCGCTGGTCAACTGCCTGTCCCTGCTCTGGGACAAGCCGCTCCAGCAGTGCTTCCACGACAAGGGCGGCAAGACCGTGGTGGTCAAGGAGTTCTGACGCCCCTTCGGCACGGCCACCCGGGCCCCGGCGGAGACGCGCTCCGCCGGGGCCCTTCGCGCCTTCCGGCGCCCCGCGCGCTCAGCCGGCCAGGCAGCTCGGCCCGAGCAGCTGCTTGAGGTCGCCGAACAGCGCCGGGTCGGACTTCACCCGGTGCCGGTCCAGGCGCAGCACCACCGTCCTGGTCCGGCCGCGCAGGTGGACGTGCACCTCGGTGCTGCCCCGGTGGCTGCCCAGCACCTCGCCGAGCCGGGTGACGATCGGCGGGGTCAGCTTGTTCTCCGGCACGGTGATCACGATCGGCAGCTGCGCCCCGACGTTGCTCAGGTCGGGCACCGACAGCTCCATGCCCATCAGCCGCGGCACGTCCTCCCGCTTGTCGAGCTTGCCGCGGACGAACACCACGGCGTCCTCGACCAGTTGGGAGGAGACCAGCTGGTAGCTGGCCGGGAAGAACATGCAGTCGATCGAGCCGGCCAGGTCCTCGACAGTGGCGATCGCCCAGGCGTTGCCCTGCTTGGTCATCTTGCGCTGCAGGCCCGAGATGATGCCGCCGATCGTCACGATCGTGCCGTCCGGCCGCTCGGCCAGGTCGGCGACCGCGCAGTCCGACTTGTCGGCCAGCACGTGCTCGATGCCGTTCAGCGGGTGCGAGGAGACGTACAGGCCGAGCATCTCGCGCTCCTGGGTGAGCAGGAAGGACTTCTCCCACTCCTCCTCGGAGAACACCACGTCCAGCCCGAACGAGGGCTCGTCGGAGACGCTGTCGCCGCCGAACAGGTCGAACTGGCCCTCGGCCTCCTTGCGCTTGATCCCGACCACGTTGTCGATCATCGGCTCGAACTGGGCGGTCAGGCCCTTGCGGGTGTGCCCGAGCGAGTCGAAGGAGCCGGCCTTGATCAGCGATTCCACGGTGCGCTTGTTGCACACCACCGACTCGACCTTCTCCAGGAAGTCCGGGAACGAGGCGTACTTCCCCTTGGCCTTGCGGGTGCGGATCATCGACTCCACCACCGGCCCGCCGACGTTGCGGATCGCGGTCAGGCCGAACCGGACGGTCTCGCTGCCGTGCGGGGTGAAGTCGGCGTCCGACTCGTTGACGTCCGGCGGCAGCACCTGGATGCCCATCTTGCGGCACTCGTTCAGGTAGACCGCGGACTTGTCCTTGTCGTCCTTGACCGAGGTGAGCAGCGCCGACATGTACTCGGCCGGGTAGTTGGCCTTCAGGTACGCCGTCCAGTACGAGACCAGCCCGTAGCCCGCGGTGTGCGCCTTGTTGAAGGCGTAGCCGGAGAACGGCACCAGCACGTCCCAGACCGCCTGGATCGCCGCGTCCGAGTAGCCGCGCTCCCGGCAGCCCTTCTGGAACGGGACGAACTCGGCCTCCAGGATCTCCTTCTTCTTCTTGCCCATCGCGCGGCGCAGCAGGTCGGCCTGGCCGAGCGAGTAGCCGGCCAGGATCTGCGCGGCCTTCTGCACCTGCTCCTGGTAGACGATCAGGCCGTAGGTCGGCTCCAGGATCTCCTTGAGCGGCTCCTCCAGCTCCGGGTGGATCGGGGTGATCTCCTGCTGGCCGTTCTTGCGCAGCGCGTAGTTGGTGTGCGAGTTGACGCCCATCGGGCCCGGTCGGTACAGCGCCAGGACGGCGGAGATGTCCTCGAAGTTGTCGGGCTTCATCAGGCGCAGCAGCGAGCGCATCGGGCCGCCGTCGAGCTGGAAGACGCCCAGCGTGTCGCCGCGGGCGAGCAGTTCGTAGGCGGGCTTGTCGTCCAGCGGCAGCTGGAGCAGCTCGATCTTGACGCCCTTGTTCTTCTCGATCGCCTTGACCGCGTCGTCCATGATCGTCAGGTTGCGCAGTCCGAGGAAGTCCATCTTGAGCAGGCCGAGGCCCTCGCAAGTGGGGTAGTCGAACTGGGTGATCGTCACGCCGTCGGTGTGCCGGGTCCAGACCGGGATGTGGTCGGTCAGCGGCTCGGCGGACATGATCACGCCGGCCGCGTGCACGCCGGGCTGCCGGATCAGGCCCTCGATGCCGCGCGCGGTGTCGATCACCTTGCGGACGTCCGGGTCGTTCTCGTACAGGCCGCGGATCTCGCCCGCCTCGCCGTAGCGCGGGTGCGAGGAGTCGGTGATGCCGGACAGCGGGATGCCCTTGCCCATCACGTCCGGCGGCATCGCCTTGGTGATCCGGTCGCCCATCGCGTACGGGTAGCCCAGGACCCGGGAGGAGTCCTTGATGGCGGCCTTCGCCTTGATGGTGCCGTACGTGACGATCATGGCGACCTTGTCGGAGCCCCACTTCTCGGTCACGTAGCGGATCACGTCGCCGCGCCGGCGCTCGTCGAAGTCGATGTCGACGTCGGGCATCGAGATGCGCTCGGGGTTGAGGAAGCGCTCGAAGATCAGGCCGTGCGGGATCGGGTCGAGGTCGGTGATGCCCATCGCGTAGGCGACCAGCGAGCCGGCCGCCGAGCCGCGGCCGGGGCCGACCGCGATGCCCTGGCTCTTGGCCCACATGATGAAGTCGGCGACCACGAGGAAGTACGCCGGGAACCCCATCTGGATGATGGTGTCCATCTCGTACTCGGCGAGCTTCTTGTGCTCCTCGTCGTAGCCGCCCGGGAAGCGCCAGTCCATGCCCTCCCAGACCTTGGACTTGAAGAAGTCCGCCTCGGACTCGAAGCCCTCCGGGATCGGGAAGCGCGGCATCAGGTTCTTGAACTCGAACATGCCGGCGGTGTCGACCCGCTGGGCGACCAGCAGCTGGCTGTTGCGGCAGCCCTCCTGCCAGGCGTCCGAGGAGTCCAGGCCGTACATCTCGGCGGCCGACTTGATGTAGTAGCCGGTGCCGTCGAACCGGAAGCGGTCCGGGTCGGAGAGGTTCTTGCCGGTCTGCACGCACAGCAGCAGGTCGTGCGCGCCCGCGTCGCCCTCGGTGGTGTAGTGCGAGTCGTTGGTGACCACCGGCGGGATGTTCAGCTTCTTGCTGATCTCGATCAGGCCGTCGCGGACCCGCTTCTCGATGTCCAGGCCGTGGTCCATCAGCTCCAGGAAGTAGTTCTCCTTGCCGAAGATGTCCTGGTACTCGGCCGCCGAGCGGACCGCCTCGTCGAACTGGCCCAGCCGCAGCCGGGTCTGCACCTCGCCGGACGGGCAGCCGGTGGTGGCCATCAGGCCCGCCGCGTGCTCGGAGATGATCTCCTTGTCCATCCGCGGCCACTTCACCAGCCAGCCCTCCGCGTAGGAGCGCGAGGTCAGCTTGAAGAGGTTGTGCAGGCCCTCCTTGTTCCGGGCCCAGATGGTCTTGTGGGTGTACGCGCCGGACGCCGAGACGTCGTCCTTCTTCTGGTGCGGCTGGCCCCACAGCACGCGCTTGGTGTTGGACCGGGAGTCCGGCGCGACGTACGCCTCGATGCCGATCACCGGGGTGATGCCCGCCGCGGTGGCCTGCTTGTGGAACTCGGCGGCGCCGTACATGTTGCCGTGGTCGGTCATCGCCACGTGGGTCTGCCCCAGCCGCTCGACCTCCTTGAACAGCTGCTTCAGCCGGGCGGCGCCGTCCAGCATCGAGTACTCGGTGTGGACGTGCAGGTGCGCGTACGGCTGGTCGCTCAAGGCGGGGCCTCCGGGGTCCTGGGAGAGGGCTGAAACACGTAAGGCCCGAGCCACCACCAGGGCTCGGACCACGGCTTCCGGGATCGCGCCCCCGAGTCTAATCCCCTCCGGTACCGTCCCCTCACACCACCGCGCGACCCGCGCGGACGTTCCCAGGGGGAGACGCCATGGCCTTCGCACCACCTCCTTACCAGTCGCCCCGCAGGCCCGGCGGGCTGCCGGTGATCGGCACCGTGCTGCTGTTCCAGGCCCTCGCCCTGGTCGCCGTCCTGGCGTACGACCTGAACAAGGCGGGCAGCGGCTACCTGCCCACCGCGCTCGGCTTCTCCTACCAGCGGATGATGGCCGGCCCGGCCGTCTTCGGCGGCGCCTCCGCCGCCTACCTGGTGGTCGCCCTGGTGACGGCGTTCCGGGCGTTCGCCGGGGCGGCCTGGGTGCGCGGGGCCGCGGTGGCGCTGACCGGGTACGTCGGGTACGCCTCGGCCACCCAGCTGTGGGTGCTGTTCACCGGGCCGCTCGGCGAGGCGGGCTACGCGACCAAGCCGCTCGACCACCTGCTGCTGACCCTCACCCACGTGCTGAACGTGGTGGTGTTCCTGGTCGTCGTCCTCGCGGTGGCCGCCACCCGGGCCCCGGGCGCCCGGGCCGTCCCGACCGGCTACCCGCAGCCGCCGTTCGCCCCCGGCCCCGTCGGCCACGTGCCGGCCTCCGGCCCCGGCCCGCTGCCCGGCCCGTCCGCGCCCGCGCCCGGCCCGTGGGGCGCGCCTCCCCCGGGCGCCCCGCAGCCGCCCGCCGCCCCGCCGCAGCCGCCCGCGGCCGGCCACGGCGCCGCGTACGCCTACCCCCCGCCGCCGCCCGTCCCGCCGGTGTCCTGACCGGCTGTGAGACCGACCGGCACATGGAGGGTGGGTGAAGAAGGGGGCACCTCCCGGCCGAAGGCTGGGGGAGGGGTGAGGGCCGAGTCCGGGCGGTGCCGACGAGGGAGCCGTGCCATGTGCCGGTCGGTCTAAGGTTGGCCGTCCCTGCGACCGTGCCCGGGAGGCCCGGCGATGCCCGACGTCCGCACCCTGTCCGACCGCGAGCTGACGGTCGGCTACTTCGAGCGCCAACTGCTGCACCGCACCGAGGGGTTGACCGCCGCCGCGGCGGTGTCCCGGCTGGCCGCGCTGCAGGCGCAGTACTCGCCGTCGCCGCACCTGGCGCTCTGGGCCCGGCTGCCCGGTTTCGGGCAGCCGGAGCTGGAGGCCGCCCTGCGGGACGGCACCGTGGTCAAGTCGACGCTGATGCGCGGCACCCTGCACCTGGTCTCCGGCGCCGACTACGGGCACCTGGCGGCGGCCTGGCGCCGCCGCTGGCTCACCGAGCTGCGCGGCCGGCACCGGGACACCGGCCTGGACGAGGCGGCCCTGGAAGCCTCGCTGCGGGCCTTCGCGGCCGTCCCGCGCAGCGCCGAGGAGCTGCGCGAGCACACCGCGCTGGCCTCCGGCGGCCGGGTCCGCACCGAGGACCTGCTGCACTACCCGCGGGCGCTGCTCCCGCTGGTGCACGTCGCCCCCTCCGGGCACTGGCGGGCGCACGGCAAGCCCCGGATGGTGCTGTGGGACGGCGAGCTGCCGCCCGAACCGGCCGCCACCGCCCGCCTGGTGCGCCGCTACCTGGCCGGCTACGGCCCGGCCTCGCGGGCCGACGTCGCGCACTTCGGCGGCCTGCGGCTGGGCCAGGTCGACCCGGCGCTGGCCGAACTGGACCGGCAGGGCGGGCTGGTCCGCCACCGGGCCGAGGACGGCCGCGAACTGCTCGACCTGCCCGGCGCCCCGCCGCCGTCCGACCCGGACCGCGAGCTGCCGGTGCGCTTCCTGCCGAAGTGGGACGCCGCGCTGCTCTCGCACGCCGACCGCACCCGGATGCTGCCCGCCGCGATCCACCGGCAGGTCTACCGCGCGGTCAACGGGACGCTGCTGGCCTCCTACCTGGTGGACGGCCTGGTCGCGGGCGTCTGGGAGCACCGCTGCACCCGGGGCGCGGCCGTGCTCACCCTCACCCCGCTGCTGCCGCACGCCCGGCGCCCGGAGCTGGAGCGGGAGGGCGAGCGGCTGCTGGCCTTCCTGGAGCCCGGCGCGGAGAGCCGCACGGTGGTCTTCGCGTCCTGAGCGCCCGCCGGCCCTGACGGCCCGTCAGCCCTGCTCGTTCTGCTCGTCCAGCTCGGCCAGGAACGCCAGCGCGGCCGCCCAGGTCCGCTCGGCGGCCTCGGCGTCGTGGTCGGGCAGGTCCGCGTCGGTGTACAGGTGCCCGGCGCCCCGGTAGCGGTGCACCTCGACGTCGGCCCCGGCCCGGGTCATCAGCAGGTACCAGGTGTTCAGCCAGTCCTCGGACTCGAACGCGTCCGGCTCGGCGACGTGCAGCTGCACCGGGATCTCCGTGGCGGCGTCCTCCCGCAGGTCGGAGGTGCCGTGCAGGAGCAGCAGGCCGCGGGCCTGCTCGTCGGCCAGCGCCAGGTTCTGCGCCAGCGACCCGCCGAGCGAGAACCCGGCGTACACCAGCCCGCCCGCCGCCGGCAGCAGCGGCGCGACCGCGCCGACCGCGCGCCGCAGCAGCTCGTCGTTGCCGACCTCGTCGCGGTACGCCATGCCCTCCTCCAGCTCGTCGAAGGTCCGGCCCTCGTACAGGTCCGGGGTGTGCACGGTGTGCCCGGCGGCGCGCAGCCGGTCGGCGGCCTCGGTGACGGCGGGGCGCAGGCCGTACGCGGAGTGGAACAGGACGATCTCGGCCACGGGTCGGGCTCCTCGGTGCTGCGGGTGGTGCGGACCCTCCATGATCGCCCATCCCCGGACGCGCGGGGGCCCGGCCCACCGGTGGGTGGGCCGGGCCGTTCGGCGCGGGGCCGGTCAGTACGAGGTGCTGACGGAGGCGCCGCTGAAGGACTGCTGGCCGTAGAGGCTGACGTAGTTGTAGCCCGCGGGCGGGTTGCTGATGGTGAGGGTCTCGGCGTTGCCGCTGCCGGTGGACTTGGCGGTGTAGGAGCCGGTGGTGGCCCAGCTGGCGCCGTTGTAGTAGAGGTCGGCGTTGCCGGTGCCGCCGCTCGCGGTGATGGTCAGGCTGGTGGTGCCGGCCGGGACGTACAGGTAGAAGTAGGCGTAGTTGCCGACGGTGGCGGCGACGTTGGAGCGGCCGCAGCCCTGGTCGAGCTGCCGGGTGTCGGCGCCGGTGCACTCGGGGACGGTGGGGGTGCTCGGGGTGCCGCAGTTGCCGGTGTTGCAGGCGGTCAGCCAGGCGTTGAAGTCGGCGTCGTAGCGGGTGCCGATGGTGGTCTTGAGGATCGTCCGGGCCCCGTTCCAGTCACCGGCGCGGTACTTGGCCAGCACGGCGTCCAGGTCGGAGCGGTGCGACTGGAGCATGTAGCGGACCGCCAGGTAGCCCCAGTTGTAGATCCGGGTCTGGTCGGCGTTGTCGTAGGTGGTGTCGAACAGGGTGGACAGCGCGTAGGTGTGCTGCCCGGCCTGGGTGAGCGCGTCGGTGTACTCGACGTTCCGGTACGAGTAGGAGACGTACTCGGCGAAGCCCTCGACCCACCAGACGGTCGGGGTGGTCATGCCGGCGTTGAAGTCGCCGGCCATGTCGAACCGGCCGTCGAGGTAGTGGGTGTACTCGTGGTTGAGGTTCCAGATCTGGAAGGCCGGGCGGACCCACTCGGCCTCGTAGGCGATGAACCGGGGCTGGTTGCCCGCCGCGGCCGGGTCGCCCTCCAGGTACATGCCGCCGTTGTCGGTGGAGATCCCGAAGATGGTGCCGGCGTAGGTCTGGTAGTCGCTGCTGGAGTGGAAGACCACCACCTCGATGGTGGAGTTGTTGTCGTTCGCCACCGCGCCGGTGTCCCGGACCACGCCGTGGAAGTAGGCGTCCTGGCCCTTGAGGCTGGTGCAGGCGGTGGTCAGCTGGTCGGCGGTCAGCGCCTGGGCGATGATCCTGATGCTGGGGCTGCAGGTGTAGTTGACCGTCAGCACCGCGGCCTTGAGCCGGTTCGCCAGGTCGCAGGTGCCGTAGTACGAGCAGTTGGCCCGGTCGTAGCTGTCGGTCATCTCGGCCAGGCCGACCCACAGCGCGGCGGTGCGGCCGGTGATCGAGCTCTGGTCCAGCAGGCTCTTCACCAGCGGCCGGACCTTGGCCTGCAGCGCCGGGTACTGGAGGAAGCGGCCCAGCTCGCGGCCCGCGTTGGAGACCAGGAAGTCGTTGCTGCCGCCGAGCATCGCGTTGTTGCGGGAGGCGAAGGACTGCAGGGCGTCCAGCACGCTCGGGTCGGCCTGCACGGCGGGCAGGAAGTCGCTGTTCTGGTGGCCGCGCCAGAGCACCGTGTAGGTGTTGTTGACGGCGTTGACCATGTACCAGGACGCGTCGTAGCTGCTGTTGTAGCCGTTCAGCAGCCGCTTGACGACGTTCAGGTAGCGGGCGTTCTCGGCGGCGCTGTCGATCAGGGTGACCGCCTCGCCCAGCGTGGCGCCGTTCGCGTCGGTGACGTCCTGCGAGTGCGCGCTGCCGAAGAAGCCGTCCAGGCCGCCCTCGATCGCGCTCTTCAGGCTGCTGCCGTACGCGCCGACCACGTCCGGGTTGTACCACTGCACGTAGTAGCCGGCCCGCAGGTACAGCACCACCTGGGTGGCCGAAGTGGAGTCGTCACCCGGGTAGTCGGCGGACAGGTCGCGCAGCGCGTTGGCCACGCTGACCATCTGCGACTCGTTGAAGGCCAGCTTCGCGTCGTTGCCCTTGAGCAGGAACAGCGAGTTGACGCAGTCCACGGTGGACGCCTTGATCTGCGTCACCAGGGCGCTGCCGGTGCGGCCGGTGAAGTCCGAGGCATTGCAGGTCGCCGCGGCGGCCGGCGACCGCGCCGCGCCGGGCTCGCCCTTGGCCGCCAGCGGCGGCCGCTTGCTGGCGTCCGCCCGCACGTCGCGGTCGGAGTCCTTGCGGCGCTCGGCCGCCTCGGTGCTGCGCGGTGCCGACTTCGCCGACTTGGCCGGCTTCGCGGGCTTGGCCGCGGCCGTCTGCTGTCCGGCCTGGGCGGCGCCGGCGGTCGGCGCCAGCGCGCCGACGAAACCCAGGGCCATGCTCAGGGACAGCAGCAGACTCGTCGCCCGTCCTACGGACGCGGCTGATTTCCGGAAGGTTCGCACGTGGGGGCCTCCGGGCCGATGTGACGCCGCGGTGGGGGTCCGCGGCGGAGGGTCGGAGGCCGTCGAGGCAACCCCCGACGGCCAGGTGACATGTACAATTGCACATGTCACCTGGCACCGGAAGACCTCGCGTCCAAGTCAACTGCCCCGGATAACGCCCCGGTCCGCCAGCCGCCCGGCCAACCCCGACAGGTCTTCGACGAACCACAGCTGCAGGCCCCGGTTGCTCTCCCGGACGAAGTCCCGCAGCGCGTCCGACTCCGCCACCCGCGCCGAGACGTCGCCCACCACCGCCAGCCCCATCCGGTACTGCGCGAACTTCTGCACCACCGCCCCCGCCACCCCGCTGCGCAGCCGGAAGAACTCCGCCCCCAGCCGCTCCACCGGCAGCGCCACCCAGGACGCCTCCCGGTAGTACGCGTCGCCCAGCAGGTCCAGCGCCTCGCGCTCCCCCACCACCGGCTCCCCCGTCGCCCCGGCCACCAACACCCGCGCCCCGCCCAGCTCCTGAACCTCCATCAGCGCACCTCTCCCGTCAGGTCGTCGATCAACGCCAACATGTCCGCCACCCGCCGCGGCGGCCCCATCACCACGAACCGCAACGCGCTCCGCTCCTCCTCCCGCACCGCCTGCACCCACAGCGGCCGCGGCCCGCCCGACCACGCCCCCGCCGCCGCCAGCACCCCCGTCACCAACC
>NZ_JOGH01000175.1:0-9529 GCF_000721345.1 Kitasatospora sp. NRRL B-11411
GTCTGGGCGGGCGCGGGTGCGGGTGCGGGCGCGGGGGTGGCCGGGGCGAGGCGGGTGCGGGGCAGTTGGCGGGCCGGGTCGTCCCAGAGCAGCACCACCCGGTCGCCGAGCGGGGCGTCCGGGCTGGCGGTGTCGGTGCCGGTGTCGGGGGTGGCGTTGGGGGTGGCGTCAGTGTCGGGAGAATCCTCGTACAGTTCGGCCTCGTTGCGCAGGTCGCAGATCCGGTCGGGGACGGCGTCCCGGTGGGTGCCGGTGAGCGCCTTGCGGGCTGCGCGCAGGAAGCGGCCGTCCGGGCAGTCGCCCCGGCCCGGGGCGGTGCAGCCGGTGGCGCAGGCGTCCGGGGCGAGCGGGCGCGGGTCGGTGCCGCGTTCCCACAGCATCACCGGGATGCCGGAGGCCACCGCGACCCGGAACGCCTGCGCCAGCGTGCCGCCGCGCGGGGCGCCGGCCAGGGCCAGCGCGGCCAGTTCGGGGGCGGTGTTGAACGCGGCGTCCAGCGCCTGCGGACGCTGCTGGCGGCCGCGCCCGCACACGCAGACCAGCGCCCGGTCGAGCGGACGGTCGGCCAGCTGCGTCCAGCGCTTCAGCCAGGGGTGGTGCAGCCTCGGCTCCTGGTGGCGTTCGAGCGGCCGGACCACCAGACGGTGCTTCCGGCCCAGCGTCCACCACTCCAGCTCCGGCCAGAGCCGCCAGTCCGCGTAGTCCTCGTCCAGGGCCTCGTGCGGCAGGATCAGCTCCACCAGCGCCGTCCGGCCGGGCGCCCCGTCCAGGGCCTCCAGCGCCTCGACCGTCTCGATCTGCGGTGGCAGCAACTCGCCCAGCAGGCGCAGGGCCTGAGGGAGCGTCAGTTCGGCGGACTCGGCGCCGGCCGGGACGATCTCCTCCGGGCTGCGGAACTGCCACACCATCACGTGGTAGCGGGTGCGGTCGCGCAGCGAATGCCGGACCCGGCCGATCACGGACGGGCGCGGCGGGGCGGTCGTCACGGTCGTGGCTGTGGTCGTGGCCGTCGTGGTGGGGGTGAGGGGGGTGCTGTCGATCCGTCGGCGGGCGGCCTCGCCGCGGCCGGTCTCCCCGGCCCGGATCAGCACCCGGTCGCGCAGCGCGCGGGTGAGCGGTCCGTGGGCGGGCAGGGTGCGCACCAGGTCGGCGCAGTAGGCGAGTTCGGGCGTCAGGTGGTCGCCGTCGAGAGTGATCCGGGCGGCCAGCTCCAGGTAGACGTCGCGGCGGTCGAGCAGCGGGAGGTCCGGTTCGAAGGTGCCCGGCGGGGCGGCACGCAGGAACGCGGCGCGCAGGTCGGCGGCGGAGTCCGGGGGCAGCTCGGCCAGCAGCGCCAGGAACGCCCGGTCCGCCACGCGCTCCGCGACCCGGGCGGCCAGTCGTTCCCCGGCCGCGGCCGTGCGCGGCTCCGCCCACGGCGCGTCGGCGGACGGCAGGGCGTCGGCGAGCGTGCGCCAGCGGTCGTCCGCGGCGTGGAACCGGTCGTGCGCGGCCAGCACCCGCCGGTACGCCGCCGGGTCGAGCAGCCGCAGCGCCGACACCGGCACCCCGTAGCCGCCCATCGCGCTGTCCTCCTGCCGGGTCGCCTTCACCACCGCGGCCACCCCGCCCGAACGGTGGCTGAGCACCGGCCCGCCCGACAGCCCCGGGTTGACTTCGCCCACCACCAGCTCCAGCATCGCCCGCCCCGGCGGACCGGTCCGGCCGCCCGCCTCCAGCACGGCCGTCCGGGGCCCGAGATCGCGGGTGAAACCGGTCGTCGTCACCCTCGTCCCGGACGGCGGCGCCTCCGGATCGAGCCAGACGCACGGGTGGCCGGGCGGCGGGGCGTCCAGCTCCAGTAGCGCCAAGTCCGGGAACGGGTACAGGGGTTGGCCGGCGGCGGAGGCCGCGTCCGGCGCGGCGGCCAGCACCGTCGCCGAGTACACCCCGCCCTCGTACCCGACCCGGGCCGGTGTACCCGCCGTACCGCCGGCCACGTGCGCGCAGGACAGCACGAAGCCGGGCGCGACGAAGAACCCGCTGCCGTCCGTCCGGCCGTCCACCCGGACCCGGCAGCGTTCCAGCAGCGCCTGCAGGGCGGTCAGCGGATCGAAGTTCCGCATCGAGCGCGGGGCCCCGCCGCGCTCAGGACCCGGCGGCGGGGGCGTCGGGCTGCCCGGACACGCCGGGCTCGGCGCCGCCGTCGGACGCCTCGGACGTCCCGGACGCCTCGGGCTCCGCAGGCTCCCCGGACGCTTCGGGCTCCGCAGGCTCCCCGGGCTCCTCGGGTTCGGCAGGCTCTTCGGCCCGGGGCCGGTCGGCGGACGGGCCGCCGGAGGTCCACTTGAGGGTGACCTTGAACGTGGCCTTCCCGCCGACACCGGTCAGCGCGGCCACCACGCCGCCGCGCCCGGCGGCCAGCTCCAGCCCGAACTCGACCGCCACCTCGTCGGGCCGGGCCGCCGCGACCGCGCTGCGCACGTTGGTGGCGACGGCGTGCAGCGACTCCTGCAACCCCTCCAGCCGGGTGGCGAGTTGCTCACCCAGCCCGGTGTCCCGCGGACCCGAAGGACCGTCCACCAGCGCCCAGACCGCCTGCCCGTCCGGCATCGCCAGCTCGATCAGCTGCTGCATCTCCCCGCCCCTCGCCACATCGCCGCTCCCCACGGCAGCGCCCCATACTAGTGCCGTGCCAGGCAACCTGCACCGGGCGCCCGCGCCGCGCTCGGCGCGCGGACGGGCCGTCAGGGCGGCGGCCGACCAGGGACCTTGAAAGCACGTGCGGCCCGGGGCAGGCTCGTGCCGCATGATCGGCGGATTTGCGGAAGGCCATCTGCACGGGAGACTGCGGCGGGACCGCGAGACACTGCTCCGGAAGCTCGACGGCCTCTCCGAGTACGACGCCCGCCGACCTCTGACGGCGACCGGGACCAACCTCCTCGGCCTGGTCAAGCACGTGGCCACCGTCGAAGCCAGGTACTTCGGCGAGGTCTTCGACCGGCCCTCCCCGGAGCCGGAGCCGCCGCCCCGCTGGCAGGATTCCGACGGCAGCGACCTGTGGGCGGCCGAGCACGAGACCCGCGACCGGATCACCGAGTTCTACCGGCGCACCCGGGAACACTCCGACGCGACGATCGACGAACTCCCCCTCGACGCCCCCGGCCACGTCCCGTGGTGGCCGGAACCCCACGCTGACACGAACCTGTTCGCCGTCCTGGTCCACGTCCTCGGCGATTCCATACCGAGCAGAGCCTAGAACGGCTCTCCGCACGGCCGGTTGGTCAGCGACTGCTGTGGTGAGGTGAGGTGGGGCCGGCCCGACACCGCAGACCCGCACGAGGGAAAGCGCGGCCTCCGGCCCGGACCGGGCGTGCGCCTCTTTGCCGCCGGGACGTCGTCCCCGGTAACCGCAGGACGCGGAGTGCTCGTGCCGCGCCGCGCCGAGCCGAACTGCTGGACGCGGACGACTGCGCTGGGAGGTGCTCGGGGAAGCCGTGGTCCCGAGCCGTCCGTTGGGGCGGTGATCGCTGTCGGCGGCGTTCCAGCCCTTTGAAGACCGCTTCCCGATTCTGTGATGATCGCTTCCCGAACCCAGGGAGGCACCGTGCACAGTCAGGCGGAATCAGGCGCTCACAGCGTTGACGGCATCCGGTACCGGGCGGGCGACGTGCTGAGGATGGGATGCCCGTTCACCGAGGTCACCGTCACCGGGGTCTCCTGGTCCCACGTCTCGGTGCGCTGGCCGTGGTGGGAGATCGACGTGGCGGCGGATGGGCTCGAATGGAACGGCGACGTGGCTCTTCCGACGTCGGCGGACTACGACTGGGAAAGCGAGTACTTCCGGACGAGGCCGGCGGAGGACACGTTGAAGGCCGGCGACAGGTGCCTGGTGGGGATCCCCCCGACCGTGGTGCACGTCCTGGCGGTCCGCCACTTCGACCCGCCCCTGGAGACCGGCTGGCTGCCACGGCCCGCGACCTACCTCGACGTCCTGCGGCAGGGCGAGTCCCATGACGCCAGGCTGGAGGAGCAGGGCTACGAGATCGACCCGGCCGGCGGTGTGCCGCTCCGGCTCGAACTGCTCTTCCGCCCCTTCGCGTTCCTGGAAACCGGCGACGAGGTCGTCGACCGCGACGGGCGCGCGTGGAAGTTCGACGCCCCCTGGTGCTGGGACGCGTTCGACGGCGGGCAGCCGAACACTCCGTCCTGGCCGCTCGCCCTGCTCTTCCGCAACGGCGAGCCGACGCCCGAGGCCGTCGCAGCCGTCGCAGAGACAACAAGCACGGGCAGCCACGCCGACGAGGTGAACCGGTGGGTGGAACTCACCCGGGCGGAGCCGATCACACCCGCCTGACCTGCCTCGGGTGTCGGTACCGCGTGCACCTGGTGTCGGTCGCCGTCCCCAGCGGGAATCGGGTGGCCGCCGCCACGCAGATCCCCGGACCGGTGAGCGCGCGGCCCGCGGTTTCCGGGGGTGTCCGACCACGGCGGCATGATGGGTGCCGTGACGAACGGCGTTGGCGTGCGGGCGGACCGGATACCGGGCTATGGCGGGGGGCCGTTCGGCCGGTTTCCCGAGCTCCTTGACGAGCCGCTGTTCTGGTTGGGGCACCTCTCCTCCTGCGGGCAGGGCGAGGGGGTCGAGGAAATGCTGTTCGGTGCGGACTACGAGGCTGCGGAGGAGTTCCACCGCGAGTTGTCGGGTCGGGCGGAGTGGCCGGTCTTCAGCGTGCCGGTTGCCGCGGGCCGGCTGCACGTCGTCTACCGCAACGCGGAGGGGGACGTCGGCACCGATTACCTCCTGCACCATCCCGACTGGGACCGCGCCGAGTTGCTCGCCGTGGACGGCGGCCACTTCATGGGGCCCGGGCTGTCCTGGGCGGAGTTGACGGCAGCCGCCGACAACGGGCTGCCGGGCGGTTCCACCACCGACTCCGACAGCCGGTTGCTGCTCCTGCTGCCCGCGTGCGGCGATACCGCCGTACCCGTGGAGGCCGTCGGGCGGCTGGCGGCGGCGCTGCGGGCCCGGACTGCGGTCGAGGAGCCCGAGCGGCTCGCGGTTGCCCTGCTGGAGGGCCAAGGCCCCTGTGGGCCGGTGAGTTGGAGTGCGGTCGGGGACGGTCCGCGGATCAGCGGCGGACGGTACTCGTTCCGCAACCCGGCCAACCCCTTCGCGCTGTCGGCGGACCGCCTCGTCCGGGTGGCGGCCGCGCTGGCTCCGTGACTCCGGTGGGCCGCTACGGGACGTTCCAGGCGGAGATGACCGGTTGCCCGTGTTCGACGGCGAGGGTGCTGAGGGTGCCGGGGTGCGGGTGGCCGAGGAGGCGGGCGGCGGACGGGGGGAGTCCGAGCCAGCGGGCGGTGAGGACGCGGGCCAGGTGGCCGTGGGCGACCACGGCGACGTCGCCGTCGGCGAGCAGGGGGCGGATCCGGTCCAGTGCCGCGTCCGTGCGCGCGGCGACCTGGTGGAGCTGTTCGCCGGGGTGGTCGGTTCCGCCGGGCGCGACGCCGTCCTGCCAGAGGTCCCAGCCCGGCCTGGACGCCTGGATCTGTTCGGCGGTCAGGCCCTCGTAGCCGCCGTAGTCCCACTCCACCAGGTCGGGATCGGGGCGGACGCCGGAGAGGCCCGCGAGTTCGGCGGTCCGCAGGGCGCGGCTCAGCGGGCTGCTGAACACCGAGACCAGCCGGCGCCGGGCGAGTCTCGGCGCCAGCGCCCTGGCGGCGGCCTCGCCCGCGGCGGTCAGCGGTACGTCGGTGCGGCCCGCGTGCCGGCCCGACAGGCTCCACTCGGTCTGGCCGTGCCGGACCACGATCAGCTCTCCCATGGCCGGGCACGATAGCTGACGAACCGTCGGCCGTCCGCTCGCAGGGTCCCCGGGGAACCGGATCGTGGGGGTGTCCGTCCGAGTGGTGCCCGGAGGGGGCGGATCGTGGAGAGGGGAACGGGGATGGGGACGCGGGGGCGGGTGGTCGTCGGCCTGGTGGCGTCGGGGGCGGTGCTGGTGGTGGCGTGGCTGGTGATCGGTGCGGGGCGGACGGGGCACGGGAAGGTGTTCGACCGGAGCACGGACGAGTTGTCGGTCCGGGCCGGGCAGACGTTCTCGCTGTACTGGAAGCTCCCCGTGGTCCCGGGCACCGACTGGCGGCCCGTCGCCCCGGACCCGGATCCGGCCGTGGTGGGCTTCGTTGGCGTCGACCGGTACAGCGACGCCGGCGCGCCGAGCGGGGACGGCGGACACCTCTACCTGGTCTTCAAGGCCCGGCGGCCGGGCACCACCACGATCGTGGTGGCGAACTGCTCCGGCTGCGACGAGCGGACCAGGAAGCTGTTCCAGCACCAGGAGACCTACCGGGTGACGGTGACCTGATCGCGGGCCCGGGATCGCCGGAACCCCCTTGCCCAGGGCGCTCGTTGGGCGCGGCGGGGCCCCGGTCGCAGCGGCCCGTTCGGGGCGGGTCCGCGGTCCGCGCTACTTGAGCAGGCGGAAGCCGGGGCGGGCGGCCCAGGCGCGGAGGAAGTCCGCGGTGCCGAGGGCGGCTCCGTTGCCGTCGAAGAGGGCGAGCAGGCCGGGCAGGCCGGTGACGAGGGGGAGTTGGTCGGGGCGCAGTTCGGCGTGGGCGACGCCGCCGAGCACGTCCATGACGGCGGCGGTCAGCAGGGCGGCGGCGAGGTGGTCGACCTGGTCGTTGCAGGCGGCGCTGACGTTGACGGCGTGGGTGGGGCGGAAGCCGAGGGCGGCCGGCAGTTCGGGCTGGTCCGCGTGCTCCGCGGTGAAGACGTCCTCGTCACCGATGCCGGGACCCATCAGGTGGACGTCGAACGGCCGGTCGCCCCCGGGCCGTTGCGGGTCGAACCCGACCAGCCCTGCCGGGACGTCGGCGAGCAGGGGGAATAGGGGGAGCGGGAGGGTGGTCGGGCCGGGCGGGGGTGCGGGAGCCGTGATGCCGAGGCGGTCGGCGGGCAGGTGGAGGTCGTAGCAGCCGGGCCGCGGCTCCGTGCAGCGGGAGGAGAGGCCCGTCAGCAGCGCGCGCAACTCCCGCAGGGCGGACGGGGGAACGGGCTCCGCCAACTCGATCGACAGCACCGGACCGGCCATGGTGCCAGCCTAGTCCGGACAGGGCCCGGTCCGGCGGGGCGGGTGTGGACGGGGGAGTCCCCGGGGGCGCGGCCCCGCCCCCGGGGAAGTGTGAACTGGGGTCAGGAGAGCGGGAGTTCGGCCTCGAAGGTGTTCGCCGGGAAGGTGTGGCGGCGGCCCGCGTGCTGGAGGTTCCAGGGCTTGGGGCTGTCGGTGCTGACCAGGAGGCGCTCGCCCTCGCGGCGGACGGTGAAGACGGCTGCCGCGCCGGTGCCGGAGGTCTCCGGGACGACGACCTCGCGGGTGGCGCCGTCGGCGAAGGCGTGGACCAGCAGGGTGAGGTCGTCGGCCCAGTCGGAGACCGGGCGGGAGTCGTCGGCGGCGAGCGGGAGGACGGAGTCGGGGCGGGCCAGCAGCGGGAGGGTGGCGAAGCCGTGGCGTTCGCGGACCCAGCGCGGGCCGGTGATCTCGTCGCCGGTCAGCACGTTGGTCCAGACGCCCTCGGGGACGTAGTACTCGACCGTGCCGTCCTCGGTGAACACCGGCGCCACCAGCAGGTCGCCGCCGAGCAGGTACTGCCGGTCCAGCGGAGCGACCGCCGGGTCGGACGGGAACTCCAGCAGCATCGCCCGCATCACCGGCGTGCCGTGCAGGTGGGCCTGCTGGGCGGCGCGCTGGAGGTAGGGGGCGAGGCGGTGCTTGAGCCGGGTGAAGGCGCGGGTGACGTCCACCGCCTCCTCGCCGTAGTCCCACGGCACCCGGTACGACTTGGAGCCGTGCAGGCGGCTGTGCGAGGAGAGCAGGCCGAACTGCACCCAGCGCTTGAACAGCGCCTCGGTCGGGGTGCCCTCGAAGCCGCCGATGTCGTGGCTCCAGAACCCGAAGCCGGACAGGCCCAGCGACAGGCCGCCGCGCAGGGATTCGGCCATCGCGGTGAAGGTGGATTCGCAGTCGCCGCCCCAGTGGACGGGGAACTGCTGGCCGCCGGCGGTGGCGGAGCGGGCGAACAGCACCGCCTCGCCCTCGCCGCGCTCCTCGCGCAGCAGCTCGAAGACGGCCTCGTTGTACCGCTGGGTGTACAGGTTGTGCATCTGCTCCGGGTCGCTGCCGTCGTGCCACACCACGTCGGTGGGGATCCGCTCGCCGAAGTCGGTCTTGAAGCAGTCCACGCCCTGGTGCAGCAGCCGGCGCAGCCGCTCGGTGAACCAGGCGGTCGCCGCCGGGTTGGTGAAGTCCACCAGCGCCATGCCGGGCTGCCACAGGTCCCACTGCCAGACCGTGCCGTCGGTGCGCCGCACCAGGTAGCCCTCGCGCAGGCCCTCCTCGAACAGCTCGGAGCGCTGCGCCAGGTACGGGTTGATCCACACGCAGAGTTTGAGGCCCTGTTCCTTGAGCCGGGCCAGCATGCCCTCCGGGTCGGGGAAGGTGTCCGGGTCCCAGACGAAGTCGCTCCAGTGGTAGCCGCGCATCCAGAAGCAGTCGAAGTGGAAGACCGACAGCGGGATGCCGCGCTCGGCCATGCCCCGGGTGAACCGGGTGACGGTCGCCTCGTCGTAGTCGGTGGTGAAGGAGGTCGACAGCCACAGACCCAGCGCCCAGGCCGGCGGCAGGGCCGGGCGGCCGAGCAGGCCGGTGTAGCGGGTCAGCACCTCCTTGGGGGTGGGTCCCTGGAAGACCAGGAACTCCATCGACTGGTCCTCGACGCTGAACTGCACCTGCCCGACGGCCTCCGAGGCCACCTCGTACGAGACCCGCCCGGGGTGGTTGACCAGCACGCCGTAGCCGCGGCTGCTCAGGTGGAACGGGACGTTCTTGTACGCCTGCTCGCTGCTGGTGCCGCCGTCGGCCTGCCAGATGTCCACGGTCTGGCCGTTCTTGACGAACGGGGTGAACCGCTCGCCCAGGCCGTACACCGACTCGCCGACGCCGAGCGCCAGTTGGGCCACCATGTGGTGCCTGCCCTCGGCGTCGACGGCGAAGCCGAGGCCGCGCTCGCCGAGTTCGGTGAGCACCTCGCCGTCGGACAGGAACCGGGCCTTCCACGGGCCCTCGGTGTCCACCCGCAACGTCAGTGCGCCGGACCGGAGTTCGACCGCCGAGCCGTCCCGGACCACCTTGCCGGCGCCCTCGGTGCGGCCGACCAGTTCGAAGCCGCCGCCGGGACGGACCGACCCGGCGTGGTGGGTGAACCGGACGGCGATCACCCCTTCCGCGGGGGAGTGGCAATCCACGGTCAGCAGCGGGGAGTTGAGGGTGTCGGCCCGTCCGGTGACCCGGCGCAGCGGGGCCCAGAGGGTGAACCGGTCCGCCTCCGCCCGGACGTCGGCGACCTCGGCGGCGTAGCGGTTGGTCACGCCCGGGCGCATCAGCCAGTAGCCGTCGGTGAACTTCATTGCGGGATCTCCAAGCGGAAGGGCAGGCGGGAGGAGGGCAGGCGGGGGGAGAGACGGGGGATGGGGAGACGGGGGAGA
>NZ_JOGH01000176.1:0-9474 GCF_000721345.1 Kitasatospora sp. NRRL B-11411
CCCCCCGCCCCCCGACCCCCTGGCCCCGCGACCGCCACTTCGTCGCCGGACGTCAGTGCTCCAGGTCGGCGCGCATCAGGACGAACTGCTCGGCGGCGTCGGCCGGCGCGGTGCTGGGGAACAGGGCGACGCCGGCGGTGCTGTTGTCGACCCAGCCGCACAGGGCGTCGGAGCCGAGCGGGAAGCACTCCAGGTTGCCGCCGAGCGGGCCGGCCTGGTACTGGGCGGAGCCGCCGGGGTCGCCGGTGGAGCCCTCGCCGCGCGCGTAGTCGATCAGGCCGCGCCACAGGTGCTCGCGGCGCTTGCTCGGGTCCTCGGGCACGTTGTCGACCCCGGCGAACAGCACCGAACGTCCCGAACCTCCCGCCTTGGGGCGGTAGTTGGCCTCCACCAGGGTCATCCCCTCGCGCATCTCGCCCGGGTCCACCGGCACGTCGCTCAGCTGGGCGTCCCCGGTCGCCCGGGCCAGCCCGCCGGCCGTGCGCGCCTCGGTCAGGGTGTGCTTGCCGCCCGGTTGGACCGGTCTGCTGGACGAGGGCGCGGCCCCCGTGGACGGCGGCGCGGCGGGCGAGGACTTCGGCGCGGCGGGCGAGGACTTCGGGGCGCTCGCCGCGGGCGAGAGCGCGGGCGAGGCCGCGTCCCCGCCGTCCGTCCCCTCCGGGTCGCAGGCGGCGAGGGCGAGCACCGCGACCAGCGCCGAGGCGGCGAGCAGGGCACGGGCGGCGAGTGGCTGACGTCCGGTCATGACGGGAGTTCTCCTGTGTGGGTGCGTACGGGTCGGAGGACGGTGCGGCCGGGCTGCTGGACCCGGGCACCGGTCACGGGCACAGGACGCTACGGGCGTCGGACCTGCGGACGGGGCGAAGACGCCGTTTCCGGACCGCATCGGGACCGGACGGTGACACGTCGCCGCCCGCCCGCGCCCGGGGCAACGGAAACCGTACGGCCCGGGGCGGCGGAAAACCGGTTGGCCCGGGGGCGGCCGGCGGCGATGATCGGGCGGGCGTGCGCCCCGGCGGGGCCGGAAGTGCCGCGCGCACCCGATCCCGAGAAGGACTCCGAACGACTCCAGGAGGAGACTGCGTGCACCCCGATCTCGCCAAGGCCCGTGAACTGCTCGACGCCGGTGACCCGCAGGGCGCCGTGCGGGAACTGCGGGCCCGGGCCGAGAGCCTGACGGCCGGTGAACTCGCCCCGGCCGTCGCGGCGTTGGCCGAACTGGCGGGCATCGACGAGCTGGCGGCCGCGGCCGCCGCGCTGGCCGCCGACCCGGCCGGGCCCGGCCCGCTGTACGCGTACGGGTACGCCTGCATCGAGCACGGCCTGTCCGAGTTCGCCGTCCCCGCGCTGCGCCAGGCGCTGCGGGCCGGCACCGGGCCCGCCGCCGAGGAGCCCAAGCGGCGGCTGTTCGGCCGCTCCCGCTCCGCCGGGCCGGCCGTCTCCCCGCGGCAGGTGCTGCTGGAACTGGCCGTCGCGCTGGAGGACGGCGAGCGGCACGCCGAGGCCGTGCAGCTGCTCCGGGAGCACGACGGGATCACCGGCGACTGGCCCGACCGCTACCTGCTGGTGCACAACGCGCTGATGGCCGGGGACCTCGCCCTCGCCCGCGAGGTCTTCGCCCGGCTCGCCGCCCCCGACGACACCTGGCGGCCCGCCGCCGACCGGATCCGCCGCACCCTGGCCCGGGCCGCCGCCGTCCCGCCCGCCGGCCCGGCCGACCTGCGCGGCTGGCACCACGTCCTGACCGGCGGCCTGCTCGCCACCCTCTCCCCGTTCGGCCACGACGCCGGGATGACCGGCCGCTGGGCGTACCTGCAGGGCGGCTGGGACGACTGCCGGCTCGGCCTGGAGCGCCTGCGTCTGGTGCTGGAGGCCACCGGCCGCCGCCCGGCCGCCGTCGCGCTGCTGCCCGACCGGGGCAGCCGGGCGCTCGGCCTGGCCGCGGCCGAACTGCTGGGCCTGCCCGCCGCCCCCTACCGGCCGGGCACCCCGGACGCGCTGGTGCTGGCGTACGACCTGAACGAGGTGGACGGGGAGCTGCTCTCCGCGCTGCACGAGCGCGCCCCGGGCGAGGTGCTGTACGAGCACGCCACCTGCTGGACCGACACCCCCGCGGTGTCCGCGGACGTCTGCGGCCTGCTGGTGCAGCGGATCGTCGCGCCCTGGGAGCCGCGGATGGCGATGGGCGAGGACGGCGAGGTCACCCGTTCCCCGGCCGACGACCGCCCGGCCGAGGAGCTGGCCCGGGAGGTCCTCGCCGCCTCCGCCGAGCCCGACCCGGGCGACGGGGCGACCCCGCCGGACCCGGACGCGGCGCTGGCCGACTTCGCGGCCCGGGCCGCCGCCACCTGGGCGACCGGCAGCCGGGACCGGATCCGCTCGGCGGGCCCGGTCCGCAGCTCCCGCTTCGCCTGACGGCCGGAGCCTGCCGGGGCCGTGCCGGAGCCTGCCGGGGCCGTGCCGGGGCCTGCCGGGGCGGGGCCGGGGAGGCGCCCCGGCCGGCCCCCGGCACGCCGCCGCCCGCCGGGCCGGGGGCCGGGCGGGCGGTACGGGTGTCGGTGTCTGAGTCGGGGTCGGTGAGAGGGGCGGCTACCTGCCGGGTCGGGACTTGCTCCAGGCCGGAGCCACGAAGGCGACCAGCACGACGGCGAAACCGATCTGCAGGAAGTGCCTGATCCAGTCGATGCCGCCGGTGTGCCGCACGCCGATCCAGCCGGCCACCAGGTTTCCGAGCAGGGCGCCGGCCGCGCCGAGCAGCATGGTCAGCCACCACGGGATGGACTGCGGCCCGCGCAGGATCAGTTTGGCCAGCACGCCCAGCACGAAGCCGATCAGCAGAATCCAGAGGAGTTGGAACATCGGAGCCCAGCCTTTCCGGTCGGGTGCCGGCAGCCGGCCCGCACCTCGGCCGGTCGGTCGCGGAGAACCGTGCGCGGGGCCGCCGGCGGGACGGTCCGCACCAGCCATGATCGCGCGCCCCGGGCGCTCGGGCATCTCGGCGAACACCCGTCCGACAGGTTTGCAAAGCCTCGGCAAAGGGTAGCGGCGGTAGTCGAACCGACGGGTCCGGTGATTGCGTCCGGACCGGGTGTGATGGGATAAACGACCTGAGCAGACATCAAGTCCTACGGGGGGACACAGGATGGCAGCGGGCTTCGGCTACCAGGCGGGCGAACTGGCGAAGATCCAGAAGGACTTCCAGGCGATCCAGCAGCGGATGGGCGAACTGTCCCAGCGGACCGGCCAGATCAAGGACGTGATGGCCAGGGCCGTCACCACCGACCTCGCGGCGGGCGCCCTCGGCGGCATCATCGGCTTCGGCGCGGTGGTCGCCCAGGTGCGCGAGCGGGTCAGCGCGATCGAGCAGCAGATGGCGGCCCTGGAGGCCACCAAGAACCAGCTCACCAAGAACCTCGGCAGCGACGTCAGCAAGCTCGGCGTCGTCGCCAAGGAGTACGCGGAGGCCGAGCGCCGGGCCCGCGAGGGCGTCGAGAAGCCCGGCAAGGGCGGCCACCCCGGGCAGCCGGCCGGCCCGAAGAAGCCCACCGGCGGTGGCGGCAGGCACGAGACCAAGCCCACCGGCCCGAAGAAGCCGATGCCGCACGGCCCGAAGAAGCACGACGGGGGCGGCGGTGGCCACGGCCAGGACCCGACGCCGACGGTCTCCCACGAGGGCGCGATCAAGGTCGGCGAGGTCACGTACGGCGGCGCGGGCAAGTACAAGAGCGGCGAGGCCGCCTGCCGCGAGTACATCGCCAAGGCGCTGGACGCGATGGGCGTCACCGACCCGCAGGCCCGCGCGGCCTGGACGGAGGGCATGCTGACCATCGCCTCCCGCGAGTCCTCGTACAACGCGCCCGGCTCGCAGATCAACGCCTGGGACAGCAACGCCCACGGCGCCATCGTCGGCGACGGCAAGCCCGCGAACTGCTCGCGCGGCGGCTGGCAGTGCATCCCGAGCACCTTCGCGGCCAACCACGTCAAGGGCACCTCCACCGACATCTACGACCCGGTGGCCAACGTCGCGGCGTCCATGACGTACATCCGCAGCCGGTACCACGTCTCGCCGGACGGGCACGACCTGGCCAGCAAGGTGCCGCAGGCCAACCCGCACCACAAGCCGCAGGGCTACTGATCCGGTCCGCCCCCGCCGCGGCCGTCCCGTCCGGGGCGGCCGCCGCCCGGCCGGGTGGCCACACCGGCGCGGACCGGGCCCGTCCCGCTCCGCGCCCCCCTTCCGCCGTCCTCGAACTCCCAGGGATTGAATCCGTGCGTTCGCTCCGCCTCACCGCCGCCGCGGTGGCCTGCCTGTCCGCCGTCGCCGTCCTGACGGCCTGCGACCCCGAGGGCACCGACACCGGTGACAGCGCCGCCTCCGCCGCGCCCTCCACCGCGTCCACCGCCGCGCCGTCCGCGGCCGGCTCCGCGTCGCCCGCCGCGTCCAAGAGCCAGGGCGCCCCCGAGGCCACCCCCGGAAAGGCCGGGCGGCTGCCCGCCGGGGTGTGGATCGACCCGAAGGCCGTGCCGCTGAACTCCGCCCTGCACTGGAAGGCCGGCCCGGCGAAGGTGCTCGGCGAGAAGGGCAGGCTGCGGATCGAGGAACTCTGCAAGATCCCGCGCGAGGACTCCTTCGCCGAGGTCCCGATGGTGGAGACCGCCGCGCTGGGCGGCGCCGCCGGCGACTGGGCGGCCGACGAGACGATCGCCAGCTTCGGCTCCTCCGCCAAGAGCAGCGGCGCCGCGCAGAGCGCCTACGGCCTGCTCTCCGGCGTCACCGAGGGCCTGAAGGGCTGCGCCTCCACCGTGCCGGGCGCCACCGTCAAGGTCACCGTCGAGGACGGGATGACGGTCGCCGCCACCCTCACCGTGCCGCAGTCCGGCGGCGGCAGCACCGAGGTGCACGAGTACCTGACGGCGAAGGACGGCACGCTCGCCGAGCTGACCCTGCACGCCCAGCTGCCCAAGGGCGGCCACCCGAAGACCGCCTGGGCCGGCGGCTCCGACGACGCGGTGCTGAACCCGCTGGCCGCCCCGGTCTGCACCGCCTTCGCCGACTGCTGAGACCCGCCCCCGGCACCGGGCCGGTCCGCGCACCCGCGCGGGCCGGCCCGGCGGCGTTCCTGCCGGCGTTCCCCGCGGTGTCTCGGGCGGCGTTCCCGGAACCTTGCGGAATTCTTCACCGGACACCCCTCGACCGATGCCTCTCATTCAGAGCTAAAATCGGAGGGTGAGCGAACAACCGGCGCGAGCCCCGGAGAGCACCGAGACCACCGACACCGCGGAGCCCGAGGAGCTGGCCGCGCTGCTGGTCGGCATCCAGCGGCTGATCCGCCGCCAGCTGCGCGCCGGGCTGGCCGGGCCGCGGCTGCGCGGCGCCCAGGTCGAGCTGCTGCGGCTGGTCGCGGACACCCCCGGGATGCGGGTCTCCGAGGCGGCCGAGGAGCTGTTCCTGGCCGGGAACTCGGTGTCCACCCTGGTCAACCAGCTGGTCGGCCAGGGCCTGCTGCGCCGCGAGAGCGACCCGGCCGACGGCCGGGCGGTGCTGCTGCACGCCACCGGGGAGGCCGTCGAACGGCTGGCCGCCTGGCGGGTCCGGCGGGCCGAACTGGTCGGCGAGGTGGTGGCGGAACTCGATCCGGCGGACCGGGCGGCCCTGACGGCCGCGGTGCCCGCCCTGCGTGCGGTCGCGTCCGGGCTGCGGG
Organism: Kitasatospora sp. NRRL B-11411; assembly: GCF_000721345.1. Classification (NCBI taxonomy): domain Bacteria; kingdom Bacillati; phylum Actinomycetota; class Actinomycetes; order Kitasatosporales; family Streptomycetaceae; genus Kitasatospora; species Kitasatospora sp. NRRL B-11411. The sequence continues at coordinate 5,703 of NZ_JOGH01000176.1, forward strand.
CCCGGGCGGCCGCGGAGGGGAGTGCGGAGGGATGAGCGAACCGGAGCAACCGGCCGTCGAGTGCCGGGAGTTGGTGTACAGCTTCGGCCACGGCCGGGGGAAGGGGCCGGTCACCCGGGCGGTGGACGGCGTCGACCTGGAGGTGCGCCCCGGCGAGGTGTTCGGGCTGCTCGGGCCGAACGGCGCGGGCAAGACCACCACCATCCGGGCGATCACCACCCTGCTGCCGACCGCCCGCGGCATGGTGCGGGTGTTCGGCCACGACTGCGCCACCGACCGCACCGGGGTGCGGCGGCTGCTCGGCTACGTCCCGCAGGCGCTGTCCGCGGACGCCGGGCTGACCGGGCGGGAGAACGTCGCCCTGTTCGCCCGGGTCTTCGACGTGGCCCGGGCCGAACGGGCCGAACGGGTCGCCCAGGCGCTGGCCGCCGTCGACCTGACCGAGGCCGCCGACCGGATGGCCGGGACGTACTCCGGCGGCATGGTGCGCCGGCTCGAACTGGCCCAGGCCCTGGTCAGCGCGCCCCGGCTGCTGGTGCTGGACGAGCCCACCATCGGCCTGGACCCGATCGCCCGGGCAGGCGTCTGGGAGCGGGTCGAGGCGGTCCGCCGGGCCACCGGCATGACCGTGCTGGTCACCACCCACTACATGGACGAGGCCGACCGGCACTGCGACCGGATCGCCCTGATGGACCGCGGCCGGATCCGCGCGCTCGGCACCCCCGAGGAGCTCAAGGCCCGGGTCCGGGCCGAGGACCCGGCCCAGGACGCGCCCACCCTGGACGACGTGTTCCGGCACTTCTCCGGCCGGGCGCTGACCGACGACGCCAAGGAAGGGGAGTTCTCGGATGTCCGCCGCACCCGCCGCACCGCCAGCCGAGTCGGCTGAACAGCCTGATCCCGCACCGGAGTTGGGACTGCTGCTGGTCCCGCCGAAGGCCCGCACCGGCTGGCGGGTGGTCCCGGCCCGGGTGGTGGCGATGTGCACCGTCGAGCTGCAGAAGCTGCGGCACGACCGCACCGAGCTGTACACCCGGGCGATCCAGCCCGCCCTGTGGCTGCTGATCTTCGGCGAGACCTTCACCCGGCTGAAGGCGATCCCCACCGGCGGCACCCCGTACCTGGACTACCTGGCGCCGGGCATCATCGCGCAGTCCGCGATGTTCATCGCCATCTTCTACGGCATCATGATCATCTGGGAGCGGGACTCCGGGGTGCTCACCAAACTGCTGGTCACCCCGACCCCGCGGGCCGCGCTGGTCACCGGGAAGGCGTTCGCCGCGGGCGTCAAGGCGGTGATCCAGGCGGCCGTGGTGGTGGTGCTGGCCGCCGTGCTCGGCGTCGGGATGACGGCCGATCCGCTGCGGCTGCTGGGCGTGGCGGTGGCGGTGGTGCTCGGCTCGGCGTTCTTCTCCTGCCTGTCGATGACCATCGCGGGCATCGTGCTCACCCGGGACCGGCTGATGGGCATCGGACAGGCCATCACCATGCCGCTGTTCTTCGGCTCCAACGCGCTCTACCCCGTCGACCTGATGCCCGGCTGGCTGCAGGCCGTCAGCCGGGCCAACCCGCTCAGCTACCAGGTCGACGCCCTGCGCGGCCTGCTCATCGGCACCCCGTCCCACCTCGCCCTGGACTTCGGCGTGCTGGCCCTGGCCACCGTCGCCGGGATCACCGCGGCCTCCGCGCTGCTGGGGCGGCTGGCCCGCTGAGGGCCCGGCCGGGCGGGGAGGCCGAGCGCGACCGGGCTCAACAGCCGGGCTCGGACGCCCCGTTCGCCGCGAACAGCGCGTCCAGCGCCCGGTCCACCCGGGCGCGCTCGGCCTCCCCGCCGGGCCGGACCAGCTGCAGCGTCCGCCGCACCCAGGCCGCCACCAGGGCGGCGGGGGCCTGCAGGAAGGCGTCGCCCTCCGGGGAGCAGAGCATCAGGGTGACCATCCGCCGCCCGTCCACCACGGCCGGCCACACCCGCACGTCCCCCAGCCCGGTCGGCCGCAGCAGCCCCTGCACCAGCAGGTCCCGGGCGAAGAACCAGCCGATCGGCTGCGCCGAGTCGACGTGGAAGGCGATGTGCACCGCGTACGGGTCGTCGGCGCAGTACACCAGCCGCGCCGGGACCGGGAAGGCCTCCTCCGGCGACAGCAGCAGATCCATCACCAGGTCCAGGCGCAGCTCGGCGGGGCTCTCCATCACGGGTGTCTTCTCCACTCGGTCCGGCCCGGCGGGTCCGGGCTGGTCTGAGCAGGAGACTAGAGCCGCCCGGCGCACCCCGGACGCCGCCGGACGCCGCCGGGCGCCAACGCTGTCCGGACGAACAGCCGGGCCCCGGTCCGGCCTGTGGGCGGCGACAAAACCCTCCCCCCAACGGCCTGACGCACCGTCAACATCCACCCCCGCCCTCACCCGGGGAACGCCCGTGCGGGAGCCGCCCGTCCCGGCACCCCACGGCGTGTGCGCCGCCCGGCACGCCCCCGCGCCGACCGGACGCGCCGCCGCGCGCCGCCTAGGCTCACCGCATGGGCACCCGACTCACCGACGCGCCGGTCGACTCGGCCGCGCGACTGGCCGGCCACCTGCTGAACCGACTCACCGAGATCACCGAGGAAACGGTCCGCCGGATCCGCGGCGGCATGAGCGTGTACCGCAGCGCCGGGCCGCTGCCCGCCGGGGACCTGAGCGAATCCGTCCGCAGCAACATCGAGTTCACCCTGCGCCGGCTCGCCCACGAGGACGGCCTCTGCCTGGAGGCCCCCCGCCGCACCGGACGGCTGCGCGCCGAGCAGGGCGTCCCGCTGGCCACCGTGCAGTCCGCGTTCCGGATCGGCTTCGCCAACCTCTGGGAGACCATGGCCACCGAGTCGCTGCGCCACGGCCTCGCCACCACCGAGGAGTTGGTGCAGATGGCCACCGACGTCTGGCGGTTCAACGAAGAGTCCACCAACGCCATGATGAACGCCTTCAACGAGACCACCGCCCTGCTGATGGTCCGCCGCGACCAGGAACGCTCCGCCCTGGTCGACGTGGTGCTGCGCGGCGGCATGGGCAACCCCGGCTCCGTCCTCGAAGCCGCCGACATGCTCACCCTCCCGTACGACGGCACCTTCGCCGTGGTCGTCGCCCACGCGCCCGGCCTCGCCCGGCAGGCCCTGCCCGACATCGAACCCACCCTGCGCGAGCACGACATGGGCTCCGCCTGGCGGCTCACCCCCGACGCGCACATCGGCATCGTCTCGATGCGCGCCGCCGCCGCGATCGACCTGCTGGTCGACACCCTGCGCAGCCAGACCGTCCGCCGGGCCGGCGTCAGCCCCTGCTACACCCGCCTCGACCAGACCCCGCAGGCCCTGCACCTCGCCCAGGTCGCCCTCGCCAGCTCGGGCCGGCCCGACGAGACGGTCACCCTGTTCGACGACAACCCGCTGCCCATGCTGGTCGCCTCCGCGCCCTCCACCGCCTCCCGGATCGGCAACCAGGTGCTCGGCCCCGTCATGGAACTCCCCGACGGCCAGCGCGAACAGCTCCTCACCACCATGTCCACCTGGTTCGCCGTCGACGGCTCCGCCGACAAGGCCGCCAAACTCCTCTACTGCCACCCCAACACCATCCGCTACCGGCTCCGCCGGATCGAACAGCTCTCCGGCCGCTCCTTCGAACGCCGCCTGGACTCCGCCGAGTTGTACATCGCCCTGCAGGCCGTCCTGCACCTGCCCGAAGTGGTCCGCGACCCGCTGGAGTGACCTCGGCGGGCCGCGGTCGGGGGTGGTGGGGGTGG
>NZ_JOGH01000177.1:0-9253 GCF_000721345.1 Kitasatospora sp. NRRL B-11411
GTGCTGACCGGGGTGGGGGCGGTGGGGGTGGCGGCCTGGATCTTGTCGTCGCGTTCGTCGTCGCCAGCGCCGTCCTTGGTGGTCAGGACGGTGTCGAAGACCTCGCGGAGCTTGTCGGTGGCCTGCTTGGAGAACAGCCCGCACAGCCCGGCGATCCCGGCGAAGCCGTACGGGTTGGTGGCGGTCCCGTCGGTGCCGTTGGCGAACAGGCCGCCGCGCAGCAGGAAGTAGACCAGCAGCGCGAGCGCGCCGCCGATCGCGGTGCGCAGCAGGTACCAGGGCAGCCAGCTGGGCAGCAGCTGCCGGTTGCCCGCGTAGGTGGCGAAGGAGGTGGCGGCGTGCACGAAGCTGCCGAGGCCGCTGGCGGCGAGCACGGCCAGCAGCATCGCGGTGTTGGAGGTCAGGTGCCAGGGGCCGAGGCCGAGCACCGTCCACGGCATCGGGTCGCCGGTCGGGGCGTGCTCGGCGGTCAGCGTGGTCAGCGGCGTCCAGACGCTGATCAGCACGGCCATGCAGACGAACGCCTCGGCCAGCAGCAGCGCCCCCAGCAGCAGGAGCGTCCAGCCGGACAGCTGCTGCTGGGGCAGCAGGGGGCCGGACGGTCCCGGGGTGGGCTCGCCGGCCGTCTCGGACGGGCCGGTGGCCGACGGGTCCGAGGCCGGGTCCGGCGTCGGGGCCGCTGACGGGGAAGCGGGGGAGGACATCGGGGAGTTCGCCTTCCGGTCCGGTGGTGCCTGCACGGAACTGGGCGCGGTGAGCTGGGCGCAGGGGCGGACGCCAACCGTCCGCGGGGACGGACTCTACCCTCCGGACCGGGCCGACGGGGCGTCAGCAGCCCGCACCTGCCGTGTCGTTCACCGACCCTCCCCACACTGCGGCCGATCCGCATCCGGCGGCGGCCCGGCGGCGGCCCGGCGGTGGCCCGGCGGTGGCCCGGCGGCGGCTCAGTCCGGGCTCAACGGCGGCCGCCCGCCAGCCGGGAGAACTTGGCGACCTCGAAGGTGGCGTACGAATTCGAGGCCAGCAGCGAGAACTTGATGCCCTCGCGGCCCTCCGGGCGCCGGTACCCGCTGGGCAGGAAGCGCTTGTAGTGCTCGGCGGCGCGCTGGAAGAACTGCGGGCGCTCGGCCCGGGTCAGGCACCCCGGCAGGTCGAAGACGAACAGGTAGTGCCGGATCATCCTGGTGAACAGGTGCGGGCGCACGGCGGCGGTGACCGGCTCGGCCTCGGCGGGCTGGGCGTCCAGCAGTTCGAAGGTGCTCTCGTAGCGGTCGAAGACGTCGAAGTGGGTGGCGCCCTCGCTGCCCGCCGGGTGCAGGGTGTGGCGGCGGCGGATGGTCACGCACTCGCGGTCCAGCACCGCGACCCGGGTGGCGCCCAGCAGCGAGCGGTGCACCGCCGAGACCTCCTCGTAGAAGCCGTCCGGGAAGGCCGGGATGGTCCCGCTGCGCATCAGCCGGTCCCAGGCCAGCGGCGGGGCGCCGAACAGCTCCGGGCGCTCGGCGGGGGAGAACACCGCCGGCCCGGCGGCGGCCAGCAGTTCGGCCGCGTTGCCCGGCCAGAGCTTGCCCCGGTACTCCCGGTTGTGGCCGAACAGCAGCACGTCGACCTCGCCGGTCTCGGCCAGCCGGGCCTCCATCGCCTCGAACGCGTCCTCCGGCAGCAGGTGGTCGGCGTCCAGGAACAGCAGGTACTCGCCGCGGGCGTGCGCGGCCCCGGCCATCCGGGCCCGCCCGATCCCGGTCTCGGCGTCCAGCCGCAGCACCCGCACCCGGGCGTCACGCAGTTCGTACGCCTCGACCAGCCGCTCCGGGCAGTGCTCGGACGGGGTCTGCACCACGATGACCTCGAACTCGGGAAAGGACTGCCCGAGCAGCGAGTCGAGGCATTCCTTCAGTTGTCCTTGCTCGTCGTAAGCGGGCAGCACGACGGTGATCAGTGGTGGGGCCATGGCCGGGAGGCTAGGGGCGGGGACAGCCTCAGGCAAAGGTCGGAAGCCGCCCCAAAGCGGCGATACCGGACAGTGATCGCGGGACGTTCGCGGAATCTTCACCGAACGGACATGACTGTGCGCTGAAATGTCCGGATAGAGGACGGAACGCCGCGACTTGCTGACGTATCGTCAGATGTACGCTCCGTGGCCGAGCTGCGGAGAGGCGGTGCGAGAACGCCCCCGCGGCAGCCCGGCCGAACACCGTCCGTGCCGACCCGCCACGGTCAGTACCAGTTGTGCGCCTGCCAGAACGACCACGCCGCGCACGGGCTGCCGTACGTCTCGTTCATGTACGCCAGGCCCCACTTGATCTGGGTCGCCGGGTTGTCCCGCCAGTCCGCGCCCGCCGACGCCATCTTCGAACCCGGCAGCGCCTGCATCAGCCCGTACGCGCCCGAGGAGGAGTTGGTCGCGTGCACGTTCCAACTGCTCTCCCGCTCCACGATGTTCGAGAAGCACTGCAACTGGCCCGCCGGCACGATCTGCGCCGCGATCTGCTGCGGCGTCCCGCTGTACGCCGACGAGGAGCCGGAACCGGACCCGGACCCGCCCGCCGACGGCGACGGGCTCGCGGACAGCGACGGGCGCTGCTGCGCCCGGGAGGCCGCCGAGGCCGAGGCGGACGCCCGGGCCTTCGCCTCCGCCGACGCCTTCGCCTTCGCGGCGGCCTCGGCCGACGCCGACGCGGACGCCGCCGCACTCGCACTGGCCTCGGCCTCCGCCTGGGCGGACGCCGACGCCGACGCCGACGCCTCCGCCGCGGCCTGGGTGGAAGCGGAGGCGGACGCGGCCGCCGCCGCCTCGGCCGAAGCGCTCGCCTCCGCCGCGGCCTGTGCGGAAGCGGAATCGGAGGCAGAGGCGGAGGGTGACGGCCCGAAGGCGTCCGAGGAGAGTTGCGGGCTGCCCGCCAGCACCGGGTCCCCGGCGGCGTCGGCCGAGCCCGCGTTCTGCGGCACGGCCAGCGCCAGGGTCGCCGTGCCCGCGACCGCGAGCGTGGCGATGCCCGTCACCAGGGCGTTCCGGTGGCGTCGGAGCTTCTCCGAAAAAGTCAGGGTCCTGCGATGGTGCACGGCGACCTCTCCTCGCACGGGGCCGGACGGCCGGGACGGACACAGCGGCCGCCGACCGGGACGCGGAACACGCCACGGGCCTGCCGGCCGGAGGACCCGGCCGGGGCGCACCCGGCGCACGCGGTGGCAGGGAGTTCGGCGGTCGAACCGGCCGGACTGCCTGGCGGACGGGACATTCTTGGCAGACGCCGCAGAACCGAACAACGGCCTCCGTAACTACCCGCCGTAGTAGCGGTCGTGGTGGCGGCCACCGGACCCGGACCGCCCGCCCGCCCCGGCCGACCGGTGGCGGCGAACACCCCGCGACACCCGCAAAACCCTCCCCGGCCTGCGGTTTCACCCTCCGCGCGCACCCCCGGCGGCGGCCCGGGACACCCGTATCCGTGATCCGCCGCACACCAACTACCCGGAGTCGTGGACGGCCGCCCCGATGTGCTCGGGCTCACAGGGGGTGACCGGGAACCGAACCCGGACCGACACCCTCCGCACCCGCCCGACCACCCGCCGTCCACCGGGCGCACCACCCGCCGTCCACCGGGGCTGGCCATCTGCCGTCGACCGCGCCTGCCGACCGCGCGCACCGACCGCGCCCGCCACCCGCCGTCCACCGAGCCCGGCCATCTGCCGCCCGCCGCGTCCACCACCCGCCGTCCGGGGGCCCGGACCCGGCACCGATACTGACCGCATGACGATCGCGGTGGTGGTGGCGGGGGCCCTGGGTGCCCTCGGCCTGCTCGGGGTGGCGCACTGGTACCTGTGGCGGCGGCTGGTCCGCGACGTCTCCAGCCCCGGCAGCCGGTACCGGCGCGCCGGCACCGCCCTGCTGGTCCTGCTGCCCGTCTTGATGCTGCTCGCGGTGATCGGCGGCCGGGCCTTCCCGCTCGCCGTGGAACGCTGGTTCGCCTGGCCCGGCTACCTCTGGATGGCCGTCAGCATCTACCTGCTGCTCGCCCTGCTGGCCGGCGAGGCCCTGCGCCCCCTGCTGCTCCGCCTCCCTCTCCTCCGCCGCCGCGCCCCCGAGACCGCCGTCCCCGACCCCGAGCCCGCCGCCGTCGAAAAGGACACCGAGCGTGGCGGCGAGAGCTCGCGGCGGCTGTTCGTCTCCCGGGTGGTGGCCGGCGGCGCGGCGGCGGTGGCCGTCGGGGTGGTCGGCAACGGCGCGTACGGGGTGCTGCGCGGGCCGCGGCTCAAGCACGTCACGGTGCCGCTGGCGAAACTGCCGCGCGCCGCGCACGGCTACCGGATCGCGGTGGTCAGCGACATCCACCTCGGGCCGATCCTCGGCAAGGCGCACACCCGGCGGATCGTCGACACCATCAACGCCGTCCAGCCCGACCTGATCACCGTGGTCGGCGACCTGGTCGACGGCACCGTCCCCGAACTCGGCCCGGCCGCCCGCCCGCTGGCCGACCTGCGGGCCAAGGACGGGGCGTACTTCGTCACCGGCAACCACGAGTACTTCTCCGGTGCCGCGCCCTGGGTGGAGTTCGTCCGCGAGCTGGGCGTGCACCCGCTGGAGAACGACCGGGTCGAGCTGGCCTGGTTCGACCTGGCGGGCGTCAACGACATCGCGGGCACCGCGCAGGGCCAGGGCCCCGACTACGCGAAGGCGCTGGGCGACCGCGACCGCAGCCGGGCCTCCGTGCTGATGGCCCACCAGCCGGTCACCGTCCACGACAGCGTGCGCCACGGCGTCGACCTCCAGCTCTCCGGCCACACCCACGGCGGCCAGCTCTGGCCCGGCAACTACCTCGCCGAACTGGCCAACCCGACCGTCGCGGGCCTGGAGCGCTACGGCGACACCCAGCTCTACGTCACCCGCGGCGCGGGCGCCTGGGGGCCGCCGGTCCGGGTCGGCGCGCCGTCCGACATCACGGTCGTCACGCTCGCCTCGCTCCAGGCGTGACCCGGCCCCCCTGCCCGGATCAGGGGTGCATCCTGGCGCCCTTGAGCACCTTGTCCACCGCGTTGCGCGGCCCGTGCAGCGCCAGGCCGACCAGGTCCAGCGCCGCCGTCGGCACGGCCCGGACCGCCGCCCGGTTGTCCCGGTCGTTGCCGGTGGCGAACAGGTCCGCGGTGAACACCGCCGCCGGCAGCCCGCGCGACAGCGCCCGCCCGTGCGCGGCGGCCAGCAGCTCCGGCCCGCCCTCGAAGACCAGCACCGGCTGGCGGAACATCGGCAGGTAGCCGACCCCGTCCGCGTCCGCGTACGGCTCGCCGATCAGCTCCGGCACGGCGGTGCCCAGCCCGCTCACCAGGAAGGCCGTCACGTTCAGCCGCTGCCACGGCGCGAGGTCCGCGCGCAGCAGCACGGCGATCTTGCTGTCGAAGCGGACGGGCCCGGAAGCGGGGGAGGCAGGCCCGGAAGAGGGGGAGAGGAGTGCGGAAGAGGAGGGGGAGGCGGGGGCGGTCGGCGTGGTGTTGTCCATGGAGCGAGCGTGCCGCCCGCCCCGCCGCCCGGTCTTGTACGTTCTTCGCATGCCCGCAGCGCCGCCGGAGGAGACCAGTGCCTGGCGGCCGCGCGTGCCGGGCGTGGTCGAGGTGTTCCACGCGCACTTCACCGCGCACCGCTACCCCATGCACGTCCACGACTCCTGGACGCTGCTGATCGTCGACGACGGCGCCGTCCGCTACGACCTCGACCGGCACCGCCGCGGCACCCCGCACGACACCGTCAGCCTGCTGCCCCCGGACGTCCCGCACAACGGCTCACCGGCCACCGAGGACGGCTTCCGCAAACGCGTGATCTACCTCGAACCCGACCAGCTGGGACGGGAGTTGATCGGCCCCGCGGTGGACGGGCCGGACCTCGCCGACCCGCTGCTGCGGCGCCGGGTCGGCCAGCTGCACACCGTCCTCGGCACCCCCGGCGAGGAGCTCCAGGCCGAGAGCCGGCTGGCCCTGATCGCCGAACGGCTCCGCCACCACCTGCGCCCGCGTCCGGCCGCCGCCGCCCCCGCGCCCGGGCTCGCCCACGACCTGCGCGAACTGCTCGACGCCCGGCTCACCGAACGCACCACCCTCGCCGACGCCGCCCGCCTCCTGCACGCCCACCCCGCGCACCTCGTCCGCACCTTCAGCACCGCGTTCGGCCTGCCCCCGCACCAGTACCTCACCACCCGCCGGATCGACCGGGCCCGCCACCTCCTGCTCGACGGCCACCCCCCGGCCGCCGTCGCCACCGCGCTCGGCTTCCACGACCAGTCCCACCTCACCCGCCACTTCCGCCGCATCGTCGGCACCACCCCGGGCCGCTTCCGGGAACGCCGGGCCCGGGCCCGCGGCTGAACCCGGCCGAACCGGGACCCGGCCGTCCCGCCGGACCGCTGCCCCGGGAACCGGTGGCCCGGCGCCGGGGCGGGTGAAAGTTTCAGCGGGGGAGCGGCACGGCGGCGGGTCCTGCTGCGGGTTCGGCGGGCCGGGGCGGAGGCGGCCTTGACGGGGTGTCACCGTGGGTGGCTGCATGGCGGCTCCGCCGATCGCCCATCCCTGCCGGGAGAGACCTGCCATGCGCCCACCCCACCCCGTCCGAGCCGCGCTCTCGCTGGCCGTGCTGCTCGCGTCCGGCCTCGGACTCGCCACCGCGCCCGCCCAGGCCGCCGCCCCCGCCGCCCCCGCCTCCGGGGCGCGGAGCCTCGCGCCGGACACCCGGTTCTACGTCGACCCGGGCAGCAAGGCCGCGCAGCAGGCGCTGACCGACCTGAAGGCCCACGACCTGCAGGGCGCCCTGGAGATGGCGCAGCTGGCGTCCTGGCCGGTCGCGCAGTGGTTCAACGGGACGGCGACCCCGCAGGAGACCACCGACGCGATGGCCGCGCTGCAGGCGAAGGCCGCCCGGGCCCGGCAGGTGCCGGTCGCCGTGGCGTACAACGTGCCGGGCCGGGACTGCTCGCAGTACTCGGCGGGCGGCGCCTCCAACAGCACCGAGTACGCGGCCTGGATCGACGCGCTGGCCCGCGGCATCGGCGACCGCAAGACCGTGGTCGTCCTGGAGCCGGACGGCCTGGCCCTGTCGCCCGCGTTCTGCGGCGGCACCGCCGCCCAGCAGCAGGACCGCCTCGCCGAGATCTCCGGCGCCGTGGACCGGCTGGAGCAGCAGCGCGGCGCGCTCGTCTACCTGGACGCCGGGCACAGCAGCTGGCAGAACGTCGGCACTCAGGCCCAGCTGCTGATCGACGGCGGCGTGGCCAAGGCGCAGGGCTTCTTCCTGAACGTGTCGAACTACCAGACCGACGCCGCGCTGACCCGCTACGGCACCCTGGTCTCCCAGTGCGTCTGGTACCTGCAGAACACCCCGGGCGCCACCGCCGACTCCTGCGCCAACCAGTACTGGCCGGCCGCGGACGCCGACGCCTGGTACGCCGAGCGCGTCCCGGCCGACGCGAAGCTCCCCCACTTCGTGATCGACAGCAGCCGCAACGGCCAGGGCCCGTGGACGCCGGAGCCCGGCAAGTACACCGGCGACCCGCAGACCTGGTGCAACCCGCCCGCCCGCGGCCTGGGCACCCGCCCCACCGCGAACACCGGCCGGGCCCTGCTGGACGCCTTCCTGTGGATCAAGGTCCCGGGCGAGTCCGACGGCAGCTGCACCCGCGGCACCGCCGGCCCGGCCGACCCCGAGTACGGCTCGGTCGACCCGGTCGCGGGCGGCTGGTGGCCCGCCCAGGCCCGCTCGCTGGCGGACAACGCCGCCCCGAAGCTGACCTTCAACACCGGGCTGCTCCCGCAGCACTGACCCACCGCACCACCACCTCCGCACACCGCACACCGCACCACCCCCGCACACCGCACCACCCCCGCACACCGCACCACCCCCCCCGGACGCCCGGGCGAGCGCGCTGCTCGTCCGGGCGTCCGGGCGTCCGGACCGCCCCGCCGTGCCTCACCCGGCGGGGCGGTCCGGGCCGTCCGCGTGCCGGGCGACGATCTCCCGCATGGTGGACAGGAAGCCCTCGACGGCGGCCCGCTCGACCGCCGACAGCCCGTCGACCAGGGCGACGGTCTCGCCGATCAGCGGGCCGAAGAACCCCTGGCCGAGCGCGACGGCCCGCTCGGTCACCTCCAGCAGCACCCGCCGCCGGTCGTGCGGGTCGCGGGTGCGGCGGACGTGCCCCAGCCGCTCCAGCCGGTCCAGCACGGCGGTGGTCCCCGCCGAGTTGATCCCCAGCTCGCGGCCGAGCAGCCCGGGCGTGGCGGGCACCTCGGCCCGGGCGGCGTCCAGCAGCGCGATCAGCGCCCGCAGGTCGGTCGGGTGCAGGCCGTGGCGCTGCGCGAACGAGGCGGCCAGCAGGTCGAGTTCGACGGTCAGCGCGCGCAACTGGTGCACGGTGCGCAGACCGGGCCCTGGATCGTCCATCCGTTCGTCCTCTCGTGGGCGGGGTCGTGGGCGGGCTCGCGAGCGGGGTCGCGGGCAGGGGGGTTGTCCGCGGGGGACCGGACCCGCATATTATCTCGTTCAGCGAGAAGATTGCCGAGCGAGACACCATTCCCCAGCAGGAGACCCGCCATGGGATTCGACCGGTCCGCCTTCCTGTCCGCCTACGACACCCTGCTCGACCGCTGGCCCGTCCCGGTCGACACCCTCGACCTCGACACCCCGTACGGCACCACCCGGGTCAACGCCGCCGGACCGCCCGACGCCCCGCCCCTGCTGCTGCTCCACGGCGGCGGCGCCACCGCCGCGAGCTGGTGGGCCAACGTCGGCGAACTCGCCCGCACCGCCCGGGTGTTCGCCGTCGACCGGATCGGCGAGGCCGGGCGCTCCACGGCGGACGGCCGCCCCCGGCCGCGCACCGTCGCCGACCTGCACGGCTGGCTCGACACCGTCCTCGACGCGCTCGGCGCCGAACGCGCCGACCTGTGCGGGCACTCCTACGGCGGCTGGATCGCCCTCACCTACGCGCTGAGCCGCCCCGCCCGGACCGACCGGCTGGCCCTGCTCGACCCCACCGGCTGCTTCACCGGCTACCGCCCCTCCTACCTGCTGCACGCCGCCCCGATGCTGGCCCGCCCCGGCGAGCGCCGGGCCCGCGCCTTCCTCGCCTGGGAGACCGGCGGCACCCCGCTCGACCCCGACTGGACCCGGCTGTACGGCCTCGCCGCGACCTTCCCCGCCACCCGCCCCGTCACCGGCCCCCGCCCCGCCCCCGCGGCCCTCGCCGCCCTCGACCGCCCCTGCCTGGTCCTGCCC
>NZ_JOGH01000178.1:0-9236 GCF_000721345.1 Kitasatospora sp. NRRL B-11411
GTGGCGGCCGTCGCGGTGGGGGTGGGGACGGGGGCCGGGCTGCCGGAGTCGGCGAACGCGACGGCGCCCGGCAGGGCGAGCACCCCGGCGGCGACGGCCGGGACCAGGGCGAGCCGCAGCGCGCGGCGGACGGACGTGGTGCGTGACATCGGGAACCTCCCCTTGGGCGTCCCCCGCGGCCGGGTCGGCCGCGGATCGACGCCGCTCACGCTAGGAACCCCGCCCCTCGGCCGGCCGCCGGCTCCGTAACGGCCACCGCCCGGCTCTGTAACGGTCCGCCGTCGGGGCGGAGGGGGCGGCCGGGTCGAGGGCCGCCGGAGTGCGGGCTTTCCGGCGGTGGGCGCCCGGATAAGCGCTGCTAGCGTGGCTGCGGTTCTGTCCCCGTGTTGTGGTGAAGGGTTGCGCCCGCGATGGCCAAGTTCCTGCTGAGTCTGCACCTGCTGGCCGTGGCGCTGTGCATCGGTCCGGTGGCGGTCGCGGTGAGCATGTTCCCGCGCAAGGCGAAGGCCGCGCTGGCCGGGGGCCCGGAGCAGGCGGGGGCGCAGACCTCGGTGCGGCTGCTGCACCGGATCAGCAACGTGTACGCGCTGATCGGCCTCGCGGTGCCGGTGCTGGGCATCGGCACCGCGCAGGTGATGCACGTGCTGGGCAACGCCTGGCTGGTGACCTCGATCGTGCTGACCGCGATCGCCGCGGGCGTGCTGCTGCTGTTCGTGCTGCCCGGTCAGCAGGCGACCGTGGACGCGCTGGACGCGACCGAGGACAAGGACGCCGAAACGGCCCGCGCCGCAGGCAAGTTGAAGCTGCTGCCGATGACGGCGGGCGTGTTCAACCTGCTGTGGGCGGTCGTCCTGGTGCTGATGGTCATCCGGCCGGGGTCGTCGAACGGGGCGTGACCCCGCGGACCTCGATCGAGGCGAGCAACTGGGCGGTGGCCGCCGCGACGGCCGCCACCGCCGCGTCGAACGCCTCCCGGTTGTGCGCGGCGGGCGCCCGGAACCCGGAGATCTTCCGGACGTACTGGAGCGCCGCCGCGTGCACGTCCTCGGGGGTGGCGTCGGGCGTCATCGGCGGGCGGAGCGTCTTGATGCTTCGGCACATGCCTCCAGTCTGCCGCGCCGCACCGACACCCCGCCGACGGTTCAGGGCAGTTGCCGCAGCCACTCCGACACCCCGCCGACGGCTCAGGGCAGTTGCCGCAGCCGCACCCCGGCCCGTTTGACGGCCCGGGCCACGATCGCGGTCTCCACCCGCCGCACCCCGAGCGGCCCCAGCACGCCGGTCTGGAACCGGTACAGTGCCGCGTGGTCGGGGCAGAACACGGCGGCCATCAGGTTGCTCGGCCCGCTGGTGGCCAGCACGCCGTGCACCTGCGGGTGCCGGGCCAGCGCCTCCCCGGTTGCCGCCAGCCGCCCGGGCTCGACGTCCAGCCACAGGTTGGCGTCCACCGCGGCGCCCACCAGCCGCGGGTCCACGCTGACGTGGGTGCGCAGCAGCCCGCCCGCGCCGAGCCGGTGCAGGCGGCGCCGGACGGTGGACTCCGGCACCTGCAGCGCGGCGGCCAGCGCCGCGTGCGAGCGGCGGGCGTCGACGCCCAGCGCGTCCAGCAGCCGGTGGTCCAGCGCGTCCAGCGCGGGCGGCGGCCCGGCCGGGGCGGGCGGCGGGGCCAGCGCGGCCTCCTGATCGGCCGTCAGCGCCCCGCAGCGCCAGGCCGAGGCGTCCGCGAACAGGTGCAGCACGGCGTGCGCGGTGGACTCCAGCACCGCGTCGGTGGCCGGCAGCCGCCCGTGCAGCAGCCGGTCCCGGGCGGACGCCTCGGCCAGCACCACCGCCGACACCTCCTGCCCGCCGAGCATCACGTCGACGAACGGCACCCCGTCCTGGGCGGCCAGCGCCAGCGCGATCGCCTCCACCCGCCCGCGCAGCACCCGCACCCGCAGCAGCAGCGCGCCGAGCGCGGCCTCCCGGGCGTCCGGCATCCGCACCACCCGGACCGCGCCCGTCCCCAGCAGCCGCCCCAGCCGCCGGGTCACCGTCCGCGCCGACACCCCCAGCACCTCGGCGATCCGCCCCGGCTCGGCCCGCCCGTCCACCTGCAGCGCGTGCACCAGCCGCCGGTCCAGCGCGTCCAGCACCGCGGCGGGATCCGCCGCACCCGTGTCCATGCTGTCCGATCCCCGCCGTTCCCGTACCGCTGACGTCCCGATGAGCCACCCCGACGGTACTCCTGGAGGCCCACCGCGACGAAGGAGAACCACCGTGCAGCACCTCCTGGACGCCACCGAGCAGGCCCTGCGCGAGGTCGGCGACCTGCTCGCCGCCCGGCAGCCCGCCGAACCCGTCGCCGCCGCCACCCCCGCCGAGGCCCGCGCCGCGTTCGACGCCGTCGACCGGCCCGCCGCCCGGCTGCTGCGCGAGCGGCTCACCGCACTGCGCCCGCAGGCCGGCTGGCTGGACGACGAGTGGGCCCGCGAGGTGCCCGGAACCGGCGAGTGGTGGCTGGCCGACGCCACCGACGGCGCCGTCCAGTACCTGGGCGCGCTGCCGCACTGGGCGGTCACCGCGACCCTGCTGCGCGACGGCGCCCCCGTCCTCGCGGTGGTGCACGCGCCGCGCACCGCCGCCACCTACACCGCGACGGCCGGCGGCGGCACCCGGCTGAACGGCCGCCGCTGCGCGCCCCGCCCGCGCACCCTGGCCACCGCCGTCGCCGCCACCTCCCAGCCCCCGCTGGTCGCCCGCGACCCGGCGGCCCTGCGCGCCGCCGGGGCCTCGCTGAGCGCCGTGCTGCCGCACGTCCCGGCCGTCCGCAACCTCGGCCCGACCGCCCTGCAGACCGCCCAGGTCGGCTCCGGCCACCTCACCCTGTTCTGGCAGTACGGCGCCGACCCGGCCAACCTGCTGCCCGGCGCGCTGCTCGCCGCCGAGGCCGGCGCCGCGGTCAGCGACGCCCAGGGCGCCCCGTGGACGCCCGCCGCCCCGTCCTTCGTCGCCGCCGCGCCCGGCGTGCACGCCGAACTCCTGGACGTGCTGCGCGCGGTGTGACGGCCGCCGTCAGTGGCAGCGGCCAGGATGGGGGCGACCGTCCCGCGACTCCAGGAGGCCCGCCCATGACGACACCGACCCGCCCGCTCGACGGAAAGGTCGCCCTGGTCGCGGGCGGCACCCGGGGCGCCGGCCGCGGCATCGCCGTCCAACTCGGCGCCGCCGGGGCCACCGTGTACGTCACCGGCCGCTCCGCGCAGGGCCAGCGCTCCGAGTACGACCGGCCCGAGACGCTGGAGGAGACCGCCGAGCTGGTCACCGCGGCCGGCGGCCGCGGCGTCGCCGTCCGGGCCGACCACAGCGACCCGGCGCAGGTCGCCGCGCTCGCCGCCCGCCTGGAGCGCGAGCAGGGCCGCCTCGACGTCCTGGTCAACGACATCTGGGGCGGCGAGGGCAACTTCGCCTGGGACGCCCCGCTCTGGGAGGACGACCTCGACCGCGGCCTGGCCCTGCTGCGCCGCGCCGTCGACACCCACGCCATCACCAGTCACCACCTGGTCCCGCTGCTGCTGCGCCGGCCCGGCGGGCTGGTGGTGGAGATGACCGACGGCACCGCCGAGTACAACGCGACGCGCTACCGGGTGTCCTTCTTCTACGACCTCGCCAAGGCGTCCGTGCTGCGGATGGCCTTCGCGCTCGGCCACGAGCTCGGCCCGCGCGGCGCGACCGCGGTCGCGCTCACCCCCGGCTGGATGCGCTCGGAGATCATGCTGGAGCACTTCGGCGTCACCGAGCGGACGTGGCGCGAAGCGCTCGCCCGGGAGCCGCAGTTCGGGATCTCCGAGTCCACCGCCTACGTCGGCCGCGCGGTGGCGCACCTCGCCGCCGACCCCGACCGGGCCCGCTGGAACGGCCGCTCCACCTCCAGCGCCGAACTCGCCCGCACCTACGGCTTCACCGACCTCGACGGCAGCCGCCCGGACTGCTGGGCCTACCTCACCGCCGTCGAACAGGCACCGACCGCCCCCGACCCGGCCGCCTACCGCTGAGCAGCCCCCCGGGGGCCTACTGCTCCAGCAGCCGGACGGGCAGCGTCGCGGCGGCGGCGAAGACCGCCCCGGGGGTGGTGAGTTCGAGGTAGTGCAGGTCCCCGTCGCGGTGCTGGACGGGCGGGTCGAGGGGCAGGTGCGACAGGTCGAGGGCGCCCAGCGCGTCCAGGGTGGTCCGGCCGAGCTTGATCAGGGCCTCCTTGCGCACCCACAGGCGCAGGAACGCCCGGGTGGGATCGGGGTGCCGCCGGACCAGGGCGCTCTCGGCCGGGGTCAGGACGTGCCGGAGGGTGGCCGGGTCGGTGGTGCGGGCGTCGAGGTGCTCGACGTCGACGCCGACCGGGACGGGGCCCGCCGCGGCGGCGATGACGCCGTTGGTGTGCGAGAGGCTCAGGTGCGTCCCGGGCCGGTCGGTGAGGTACGGGCGCCCGTGGGCGGTGCTGCCGCAGCCGGGGCACCGCTGGCCGAAGGCCACCGCGGCGGGCTCGACGCCGAGGTGCGCGGCCGCGCAGTACCGGACCAGCAGGTGCGCGGCCAGGTAGTCGTCCCGGTCCGCGGGGCGCCGGAACCGCTCCAGGCGCTCGCGCTCGAACGCGGTGAGCAGCCGCTCGTCGGCGTCCGGCCGGGCGAGCACCCCGGCAGTGGTGGCGAGCATGGCGAACGGCGGGTTCGGCACGGTTCTCCCTTTCCGGGCTGGCACCTTCGCTGGCGGAATATCAAAGTAGTCCGTTCGAATGATTGTCCGGCGCGTCCGGGTCGCCCCGTCCGGAGGCGGTCCGCCGCTTCCTCTTTGCTGACCGGTGTCCGCTGTCTGCTGACCCACCGTCAACGAGAGGGGTGCCCGTGCGACACGGTGTCCGCGGCAAGAACCCGCTGCTCCGCTTCGCCGTGGTGACGGCACTCGCCGCCACTCCGCTGCTCACACTGGTCGTGGCCGGAGAGGCCGCCCAGATGACGCCACCACTGGGCCCCTGTTCGGGCCCGGACTGTCCGAGCACCTGGGGCCCGCCGCACACCGGGCCGTTCAACGGTGCGGACGCCTCCCTCAACATCTACGTGGGCGGCAACTACCTGGTGCGGCAGAACGCGGCCGAGGCCGAGGGCAAGATCGCGGTGGTCGGCAACCTCGACATCAACAAGGCGTCGGGCGGCGCCTTCAACATGGGCGTGGTGGGCGTCGGCTCGATGGTCACCCCGCCGAACGCCTCGGACCACGTGACGGTGGGCGGCTCGGTCGCCATGGACGCCTCGCAGGCGAACCCCAGCAGGCTGTTCATCGGCGGCACCGACTTCTTCGTCCAGCCGCCGAAGGCGCTGTGGGGGAACCTCAAGTACGGCACCACGCTGACCGGCGCCTACGACATCACCCCGGACGGCCAGGCGATCCGGGACCCGGCGGCGATCGACGAGTTCCGCGGCCTGACGCCGGTCATCGAGGGCCACTCCGCCTGCATGGCCCAGCAGACCGCGACCGGCACCGTGGTGGACGACGGCACCACGGTCACCTTCACCGGCGACGGCACCAGCGCCCGCCAGGTGTTCAACTACGGCCAGAACATCGGCACCGACGGCGGCCGCCGGGCCATCGTGTTCGCGGGCGTCCCGGCCGGCGCGACCGTGATCGTCAACATGACCGGCAGCGACGTGACCGTCAACACCAGCAGCGGCACCGGCCAGGCCGGCGACCAGCTGACGGAACTGCGGCCGAACCTGATGTGGAACTTCCCGACCGCCACCAACGTGGTGGTGGAGGGCGACGCCCAGTGGCAGGGCTCGATCATGGCGGGCAATCCCGGGAGCACCACCACGCTCTCCAACCCCGGGACCAACGGCCGCGTCTACCTGGCGGGCAACCTGCTCCAGCAGGGCAGCGCCGGCACCGAGATCCACAACTACCCGTTCAACGGCGACCTGCCGGACTGCAGCGAGAGCCCGTCGCCCTCCCCGTCCACCAGCGAGAGCCCCTCGCCCTCGCCCTCGCCGAGCGAGTCGACCAGCCCGAGCCCGAGCCCGAGCCCGAGCGCGTCGACCAGCGAGAGCCCCTCGCCGTCGCCGTCCACCAGCGAGAGCCCGAGCCCGTCCCCGTCGGGCAGCGGGAGCCCGAGCCCCAGCCCGAGCCCGAGCCCGTCGCCGAGCGGGAGCACCAGCCCCGCGCCGTCGCCGAGCGGGAGCACGCCTCAGCCGACCGGCTCCGGTTCCACCCCGGCGGGGCCGCCGCTGCCGAACACCGGCGGTGACAGCCTGGTCGCCCCGGCGGCCGGGGCCGCCGCGGTGCTGCTGGGCCTGGGCGGCGCCGTGATCGCGCTGGCCCGCCGCGCCCGGGGCCGGCACAGCTGACCGAGGCGAACAGCCGGACGGCCGGGGCCCGCGCGGGCCCCGGCCGTCCGGCGTCGACGGGGGGTCAGGTGACGTCGCCGCGGCGGGCGAAGCGCTCCGCGCGCCACTCGCCGCTGGCCAGCACCTCGCGCAGCGCGGTGGCCGCGTCGTGCACGTCGGCGCGGGAGAGGTAGAGCGGGGTGAAGCCGAAGCGCATCAGGTCGGGGGCGCGGAAGTCGCCGATCACCCCGCGGGCGATCAGCGCCTGCACCACCGCGTGGCCGTCGGGGTGCCGCAGCGCGACCTGGCTGCCGCGCCGGGCGGGCTCCCGCGGGGTGACCGGCTCGACGTCCAGGTCGGCGGTCAACTCCAGGAACAGGTCGGTCAGTTCGAGGCTCTTGAGCCGGACGGCGGCCGGGTCGGCCAGCTCCCAGA
The DNA here is from genome assembly GCF_000721345.1 of Kitasatospora sp. NRRL B-11411. Classification (NCBI taxonomy): domain Bacteria; kingdom Bacillati; phylum Actinomycetota; class Actinomycetes; order Kitasatosporales; family Streptomycetaceae; genus Kitasatospora; species Kitasatospora sp. NRRL B-11411. The sequence goes on from NZ_JOGH01000178.1 coordinate 6,786, forward strand.
CCTCCAGCGCGGCCTCCAGCGCGGCCAGGCCGAGGATCGGCGGGGTGCCGGTGAGGAAGCGGGTGACGCCCTCGGCGGGCCGGTAGCCGGGCTCGAAGTCGAACTGCCGGGCGTGTCCGAACCAGCCGGTCAGCGGCTGCCGGGCGTCGGCCTGGTGGCGGGCCGCGGCGTACAGGAAGGCGGGCGCGCCCGGGCCGCCGTTGAGGTACTTGTAGCCGCAGCCGACGGCGAAGTCGACGCCCGCCGCGTCCAGGTGGATCGGCAGCGCGCCCGCGGTGTGGCACAGGTCCCAGACGGCGAGCGCCCCGGCGGCGTGGATCCGCTCGGTGACGGCCGCCATGTCGAGCAGCTCGCCGGTCCGGTAGTCGACGTGCGAGAGCAGCACCACGGCGGCCTCGGAGTCCAGGGCGGCGTCCAGCTGCGCGGCGGAGTCCAGCAGGACCGGCCGGGTGCCGGGGTGCAGGCCGCTCAGGCCGTCGGCGATGTACAGGTCGGTGGGGAAGGCGTGCCGCTCGACGAGCAGCGCCGGGCGGCCGGGACGCAGCCGCAGGGCCGCGCCCAGCACCTTGAACAGGTTGACCGAGGTGGAGTCGCAGACCACCACCTGCCCGGGCGCGGCGCCCAGCAGGTGGGCGCCGAGCCGGTCGCCGAGCCGCCCGGGCTGGTGGAACCAGCCGGCGTCGTTCCAGGACCGGATCAGCCCGGCGCCCCACTCGCCCTCCACCACCTTCGCCAGGTGGCCGGGGGTGCGGCGGGGCAGCGCGCCCAGCGAGTTGCCGTCGAGGTAGAGCACCCCGGAGGGCAGGTCGAACTCGGCGCGCAGGGCGTGCAGCGGATCGGCGGCGTCGCGGGCCGCGCACTGCTCACGGGTGGGGGTCACGGCGTTGCTCCCGGGGGTGCTCAGAGGTCGTTGCGGACGGTCCACAGTTCGGGGAAGACGTCCTGGTCGGCGGACTGCTTCAGCCAGCTCAGGCCGCTGGAGCCGCCGGTGCCGGGCTTGGCGCCCATGGTGCGCTTGACGGCGGAGTAGTGGCGCTGGCGCCAGCGGGTGACGCGCTCGGCGGTGTCCAGCAGGGCCTCGCCGAGCCGGGCCAGGTCGGCCAGCGCCGGGTCGGTGTAGACGGCCCGCCAGGCGGCCTCCACCACCTCGTCGTGGCGGTGCCGGGCGGTGACCGGCGCCGCGGGTATCGCCAGGCCGCGCCGGGCCAGCACGGCCAGCGCCTCGGCGTACAGGCTCGGGGTGCGCAGCGCGGCGAACAGCGCGTCGTACTCGGCGGGGGAGTCCCGGTACATCTCCAGCAGGCCCTCGCTGCGGTTGCCGAGCAGGAACTCCAGCCGCAGGAAGGCCGAGGACTGGAAGCCGGACGCCTCGCCCAGCACCGGGCGGAAGGAGTTGAACTCGGCCGGCGTCATGGCGGCCAGCAGGTCCCAGGAGCCGACCAGCACGTCCTGGGTGTGCTGCCCGCGGCGCAGTGCGGCCAGCGCGGTGTCCAGGTCGTCGGCGCGCAGGGCGGTGCGGGCGGCCGCCCAGTCGCGCTCCAGCAGGTCGAACAGCAGCTCCATCACCTGGGTGGTGACGATGAACGCGTACTCCGCGGGCTCCGCGCTGCGCGGCTGCTGGAGGGCGTGCAGTTCGGCCAGGCGCACGTACCGGGCGTAGGGGGTGGACGCGCCGGGGTCCTGGTCGGGGTCCTGGTCGGAACCGAACCGCAGGTGGGGACGGTGGGTCTGGCCGGTCATGGCCGGTACCTCCTTGGCTCCGCCCGCTCGGGGTGCCGCGGGCGTCACCCATTGTGCGGCGCGGCGGCCTGCTCTTGAATGGGCGTCGTAGCCCGGATGGGGGCATCGGCCTGCCGTTCGCAAGGCGTCCGCCCCCGATCGCCTGACGAACGAAAAGGAGCCGCCGGTGGACGCGGTGGACCGCCTGCTGCTGGCCGAACTGCAGGCCGACGCGCGGCTGTCGTACAACGAGCTGTCGCGCCGGGTGAACCTCTCCCCGCCGGCCGTCGCGGAGCGGGTGCGCCGGCTGGAGGCGGACGGGGTGATCACCGGCTACCACGCGCACCTGGCCCCGGCGAAGGCCGGGGCGGCAGTGATGGCCCTGGTCACGGTGGAGTGCTACGGGGTGCGCTGCCTGCTCCGCGACCCGGAGGTGGCGCGCTGGCCGGAGGTCTTCCAACTGCACCGGGTCACCGGCGGGGCGTGCTGCGTGCTGCTGGTCGGGGTGCCGGACATGCCGTCCTTCGAGCGCCTGACCGACCGGCTCGGCGGCTACGGACAGCCGACCAGCTCGATGATCCTCTCCAGCCCGGTGCCGTGGCGCCCGCTCAGCCCCTGAGCCGGGGCGGGCGTCGGGGACCGGGGGGCGCCTGGCGGCGGGCCGGGAGGGGGTTGGGGGATGGCTGGCGGCGCCGCTCAGCCCTGAGCCGGGGCGGGCGTCGGGGGCCGGGA
>NZ_JOGH01000179.1:0-9221 GCF_000721345.1 Kitasatospora sp. NRRL B-11411
AGGGGGTGGGGGTGGCGGCGGAGGTGGTGGACATGGGTGGGCCTTTCGGGGTGGGTGGAGGGCAGGCCGGGGTGGCCGGCGGGCGGGCCCCGGCGGTGCGTCCTAGAATGGACAACGTGGTTGACCAAAACGTAAACCAGGTTGTCGATTCGCGCAACGGGGAACCGGCCGGCCGGGCCAGGGACGGGTTCGAGCTGCCGCTGCTGCTGTTCGCCGGATTCCGCACGATCATCGACGAGTTGCACGACCGGCTGGCCCGCGAGGGGCACCCGGACGCCCGGCCCGCGTACGGCTTCGCCCTGCAGGCGATCGGGATCGACGGGGTGAGTGCGAGCGAGATCGGTCGGCGGCTGGGGGTGTCCAAGCAGGCCGCCGGGAAGACCGTCGACCGGCTGGAGGCGCTCGGGTACGCGGAGCGGGCGGACGATCCGCGGGACGCGCGGCGCAAGGTCGTCCGGTTGACGCCGCACGGGCTGGACCTGCTGGCCCGGTCGGCGGCCGGGTTCGAGGAGATCCGGGGGCGCTGGGCGGCCGCGCTCGGGGAGCGGCGGCTGCGCGAACTGGAGGACGGGCTGGCGCAGTTGACCGGCTCGTCCGGGTTCCGGCTGGACGCGGCGGGCTGGTTCACCGGCTGAAGGCGCCAGCGGTCGGCTGGTGCACCGGCCGAGCAGCCGTCGGCGGGCCAGTGCACCGGCTGGAAGGCGACGGCGGCGGGGCGCGGGGAGGGCGGCTCGGTGGACACGGTCCGGTGAACGTGCTCCGGTGGGACCCCGGCCGGGCGCGTCGGGTGGCACCATGGGACGGCCGGGTCACGGCGATGGGACGGGAACAAGCGGTCCAGGGGGAACGGATGCTCGCCGAATCGTTGGTCGCGCTCGCCGGTGCGGGTGGTACGGCGTTGGTGGGGGCGATGGCCACCGACGCCTGGCAGACCGTCAGGGACGGCGCCGCCAGGCTGTTCGGGCGGGGCGGGGCGGCCGGGCAGGAGCTGGTGGAGGCCCGGCTGGACCGGGATGCCGGGCTGGTGGCGCTGGCGTCGGAGCCGGAGCGGGCGCGGCAGGGGCTCGCCCCGGCGTGGCAGGTCGAGTTGGAGGCGCTGCTGACCGCGCACCCCGAACTGGCCGATGAGCTGCGGGTGTTCGTGGAGCAGACGGTGGCCGCGCTGCCCCGGGCCGAGCAGCACTGGACGTTGAACGTGACCGCGCGCGACCACGGCCGGGCCTACGGCGCGCTCGGCGGGAACGTGGTGGTGCACGAGGCGGCGCAGCCCGATCCGCCGCGCGGGCCCGTCCCGGACGGCGGCGGGGAGGCGGGCGAGGGGCAGCGGTGAGACCGCCGGGGCCGTCCGACGGGCGGGGCGGGTGGTCGGGGCGGGCGGAGCAGCGGGTCGTCGCGGAGGCCGGGTTCGCGTACGGGGCGATCGGTGCGGACATCCACGTCTTCGGCGACGGCACGCCCGTCTACGTGCTGGAGAACTGGCGGCCGGGGGAGGCCGTCGAGGACGCCTGGCTGGGCGAGTTGCCGAGCCGGATGCTCAACGCCCGCTGGGAGGTGGTCGGTTTCACCGGCCGGGCGGCGGAGCTGGCCGAGCTGCGGGCCTGGTGCGGGGGCGGCCCCCGGCTGGGGGTCCGCTGGCTGCACGGGCCCGGCGGGCAGGGCAAGACCCGGCTGGCGGCGCGGCTGGCCCGGGAGTTGGCCGACGACGGGTGGAAGGTGGTCACCGCCACCGAGGGCCCGGGGTCGGTGCTGCCGCCGCCGGGCAGCCAGGACCTGCGGCTGGACGGTGCGCCGGGCCTGCTGCTGCTCGTCGACTACGCCGACCGGTGGCCGCTCTCCCACCTGACCTGGCTGCTCAGCAACGCGCTGCTGCACGACCCGGCCGTGCCGGCCCGGGTGCTGATGCTGGCCCGGGACACCGGGCCCTGGCCGGCGGTCCGCGCGGTGCTGGCCGACCACCGGGCCGGGACCTCGGCGCAGGAGCTGGCGGCCCTCGGTGACGGCGACGACCCGGCCGGCCACCGGGCCCGGATGTTCACCGCGGCCCGGGACGGCTTCGCGGCGCGCTACGGGGTGGCGGTCCCCGGCTGGATGTCCCCGCCGCCGTGGCTGGACGGGCCGGAGTTCGGGCTGACCCTGGCCGTCCACCTGGCGGCGCTGGTGTCCGTCGACGCCCACCTGGCCGGGCGGCGGACGCCGACGGACCCGGCCGGGCTGACCGTCTACCTGCTGGACCGCGAGCACCTGCACTGGGCGCGCCGGCACGGCGACGGGACCCACCGGCTGGACGGCGGCGGCGCCCACCGGTCGGACGACGGTTCCGGGGAGGCGCCGTGGACCACTCCGCCGGAGGTGATGAACCGGGTGGTGTTCGCGGCCGCGCTGACCGGCCCGCTGGCGCCGCAGGCCGGTGCGCGGGTGCTCGGCGGGCTGGAGCTCGGGCTGCCCGCGGAGCGGGTGCTGGCCGACCACGCGAGCTGCTACCCGCCCGCCGGGGCCGGCCGGGCCACCGTCCTGGAACCGCTCCAACCCGACCGGCTGGCCGAGGACTTCGCCGCCCTGACGCTGCCCGGCCACGCCGCGGACTACCCGGCCCGGGACTGGGCGCCGGGCAGCGTCCGCACGCTCACCGGCGACCGGCCGGCCCCCGGCTGGGTCCGGCGCACCCTGCTGCTGCTGGCCGCGGCCGCCGAGCGCTGGCCGCACGTGGCGGACGGGCACCTGTTCCCGCTGCTGCGCGGGCGGCCCGGGCTGGCCGTGGAGGCGGGCAGTCCGGTGCTGAGCGCGCTGGCCGCGCTGCCCGGCGTCCCGTTCGACCTGCTGGAGGCGGTGGAGTCGCAGCTGCCCCCCTACGACCGTGTCGACCTGGCGCCGGGCGCGGCCGACCTGGCCTGCGTGCTGGCCCGGCGGCGGCTGGCCCGCACCGGGGACCCGGCGCAGCGGGCGGCGATCCACGCCCGGCTCGCCAACGCGCTGGCGGGGGCCGGGCGTTACCGCGAGAACCTGGACGCGCTGACCGAGGCGGCCGAGCTCTACCGGCCGCTGGCCCAGGCCGACCCGGCGACGTTCGAGCGGCCGCTGGCCTTCGTGCTGTCCAACCTCGCCACCCGGCTGGCCCGGTACGGGGAGCGGCAGACCTCGCTGGCCTTCGCGCTGGAGGCGGTCGACACCGCCCGGCGGCTCGGCCTGATGGAACCGGCGGCCACCGGGACGGGCGGCGGCGCGCTGCTGGTCAACCTCGCGAGCCGGCTGCGGGTGGCCGGGCGGACGGCGGAGGCGCTGGAGGCCGACCACGAGGCGCTGGAGATCTTCTGGCGGATGTCCCGGACCAGGCCGTCCGAGGAGGAGGGGCCGGCCCACCTGCGGGTCTGCCTGAACAACATCGCCATGCTGCTGCCGCGCGGCTACCTCGGAGGCCGGGCCGCGCTGGCGGCGCTCGAACAGGTGGTGGTCCTGGACCGGCGGCTCGCCGCGGGCAACCCGGCCCGGTACGAGGCCGCCCTGGCCGGTGCCCTGCGGATGCTGGCCGAGTGGCTGGTCCAGCACTACGAGCGGGCCGAGACGATCATCCGGGCCGCGCCGGACAGCCCCGGCCTGCACCAGCCCGTCGCGGCGGGCTGGCGGCAGCGCGCGGTGGCCCTGGCCGGGGAGGCGGTGGAGACCGACCGGCGGCTGCTGACCGGAGCCTCCGCCGTGATGGAGCTCCAACTCGCCGAGTCGCTGCGGGTGTTGAGCCGCGCCCTGGTCGCCGCCGGACAACCGGAGGAGGCCGCCGTCGCGCTGGCGGAGAGCGCCGCGCTGCGGGAGCGGCTGGCCGAGCCCGAATCCGCCCGCCCGGTGGACGTCGCCGAGCCGCCGGAGCCGGTCGACCACCGCCGGGAGACCATGGCGGCGGCCCGGACCGGCGTCACCCTGTGCGCGTACCTGGCGAGCGTCGACCCCGAGGCCCACCGCCCGTTGCTGGCCGAGGCGTTGGAGCACGTCGGGGCCGTCGCCCCGTACGACCGCGCGGGCCTGGCCGACCGGGAGGCCGCCGTCCCGCTCTGGCAGGACCTGGTGGACGCCGACCTGCCGGCCTACGGGCCGTCCCTGGTCAGCGCGTTGGCGGTGATCCGGGCGGTCCGGCGCACCCTCGGGCTGGACGCGGAGGACGAGCGGGCCGGCGCGGAGCAGGAGCGGCTGGCGGCCCGGGTCGCCGCCGCCGAGCAGGAGCAGCGGCGCCGCCGCCTGGCCCCGCGGCTGCCCTGGGGGCCGGCCGGGGAGATCGACGCCGAGGCGCGGCGGCTCACCGGGGCCGGGGACGACGCCGGGCTGTGGGCGCTGGCGCTGTCCGTCCCGGTGGCGGACGGCGCGCGGCTGGCTCGGGCGCTCGCCGGGCGGTGGCAGCCGCCGGGCCCCGCCGCGCGGGCGCTGGCCGAGCGCCTCGCGGCCGCGGACCCGGCGGTGCCCGCCCGCCGTTCCCCGGCCGCCCCGGACCGGGAGCTGCCGGCCCTCGGCGGCAGCGCGGACGGCGTCGGGTTCGCCCACGGCCGGCCCGCGCTCGCGGTCAACGGCTTTCAGCCGGACGGCCGTTGGGCGCTCAAGGGGTTCGACGCGGGCAGCGGCCGACTGCGGGTGCTGCACCGCGGCGCCGGCCCGTACGGGTGGGAGGCGGTCGCCTGCCTCGGCCCGCGGCGGGCCGTCGCCGTGCTGGACCTGCCGGAGCCGCCGCACCAGGTGCTGGCGCTGCTCGACGGCGGCGCCGGGGAGCAGCTCGCCGAGGGCAACGCGCTGCGCGGCGCCCGGGTGGCGGCCACCGCGGACGGCTACGTGGTGGGCCTGGCGCGGATGCGCGGCATCCTGGTGGGGACGGGCGGCGAGCCCCCGGTCGCCGTCGACCTGGCGGGCACCGGGCTGTCGCGCTGCGACCGCCTCGCCGTCGACCCGACCGGCACCCGGGTCGCGCTCACGGACGGCCGCCGGACGGTGCTGGTCGGCCTGCCCGAGGGCCGGGCGATCGCCGCGGCCGAGACCGGGGGCGCGGCGGAGGCCGTCCTGCTCGGTCCCGACCTGCTGGTCACCGCCGGGGTCGGGGGAGGCCTGCGCCGCTGGGAGCGGCACGGCGGGCAGCTGCGGGAGACCGGCGCGGTGGACACCCCGGCCCTGCACCCGCTGTTCGCGGTGCCGTCCTGGCGGGTGGTGGGCGGCTGGGCGCTCGGCCGGCCGCACTTCCACGACACCGGGACGCTCGACCCCGTCCCCGAACCGCCGCCGACCGCCGGGCTGTCGGAGCCCGTCACGGCCTGGAAGGCGTCCGCGGACGGCCGCTACGTCGTCCACGGCGGCAGCCCCGTCGGGGCCGGGCCGGGCGTGGCGCCCCGCACCCTGCTGCACGACCTGCACCACCCGGCGGCCTGGCTGGCCCGGCCCGCGGCCGCCGTCACCGCCGCCGACCTGCCGGTGCTGGCGGCGCTCGCCGCCCGGGCCGAGCGGCGCCTGCGGCCGCTGCTGGGGCTGCTGCACGACGTCGCCGCCCACCGCCTCGCGGGGAGCTGATCCCGGGCGGGGCGGCGGGCGGTGGGCGGTGGAGGCTGAGGGGACTACTTGCCGTTCTTGTCGGGGTCGGCGGCGAAGGTGATCACGCCGAGGTAGCCGTCGCCGTCCTCGGTGACCTTCAGCAGCATCGACGGCTGGTAGATGCTGTCGCCGTCGTTGAAGGTGTCGCGGCCGGTGTGCGTGCTGTACGGGGCCTTGGCGAAGACCGCGGTGTTCAGCGCCTCGTCCATCATCACCTGGGTGGTGAGGGTGCGTTCGTTGTCGATGTGCACCATCGCGTGGACGTGGACGGTGCGGCCGGAGTACCAGCCGGGCCAGACGGTGGTGAACTCGACGATGCCGTCCTGGTTGGTGACCTGGGCGCCGCGCAGGTAGCGCTTGTCGTCCTGCGGGGTCAGGTCGGCCATGCCGTCGTTCGCGCCACCACCGGCACCGGCACCGGGGCCGCCGGGGCCGCCCGAGGGCGGGGCGCCGGTCGGAGCGCCGGAGGGCGGGGCGCCGGTCGGGGCGCCCGACGGGGGAGTGCCGCCGCCCGGGCCGCCACCGCCGCCGGTGGACAGCTGCTCGGCGCCCGAGTACGTGCCGGACGCGTCGCAGTGCCAGATCTCCACCACCGCGCTCGGGATCGCCTTGCAGCTCTCGCTGTCCTGCACCCGGATCGCCAGCCGCAGCCGGACGCCCTCGCGGTCCTCGCGGATGTCGCTGCGGATCTTGTCGGCGTCGAAGTAGTACGGGCCCTGGGTGGTCTGCGCGGTCAGCGCGCAGGTGTTGGCGTCCGCGAACAGGCCGGTCAGGTCCTCGGTGGTCGACGCCTGCGGGGAGATCGAGGCGTCGACCCCGGTGGTGGTCCTCGCGCTGGTGCTGCCCCCGCCGGAGCTGGAGCAGGCCGCCAGCAGCGCGCCCAGGCCGATGCTGCTGATGCCCGCCAGGGCGCGGCGGCGGCTGACCCGCCGGCCCTCGTCGTGGTCGTGCCCGGGGTGCTGCTGTTCGGCTGCCATCGGTTTCCCGTCCCTTTTCGATCCCTTTACCGTCCCGGGCAGCGTAGGAACGGCGGATGAGGGCGGTCTTGGGATCGGATGAGAGAACGGTGGCCGGGCCGACGGGCCGTCAGCGGGCGGTGCGGCGCTCCGCCTCGGCCGCGTCCTCGGCCTCCGCCTGCTCCAGGGTCGGCGCGGTGCCGCCCAGGTGGGCGGGCAGCCACCAGGAGTCGTCCGGGCCGGCCGGCTTCGCCGGGTAGTCGCGCTGGGCGCGGTCCAGCATCTCGGTCATCGCGGCGCGCAGGCGGCGGGTCACCATGACGGGCTTGTCGGTCGGGGCCAGGTGGATCGGCTCGCCGATCATGATGGTCACCGGGACGTGGCGCTTGGTCAGCGTCTTCGGGCGGCCCTTGGTCCACAGCTGCTGGGTGCCCCACAGGACCACCGGCAGCAGCGGGGTGCCGGAGTCCGCGGCCATCCGGGCCGCACCGGTCTTGAACTTCTTCAGCGTGAACGAGCGGCTGATGGTGGCCTCCGGGAACACCCCGACCACCTCGCCCTCGCGCAGCGCCTTCACCGCGGCCTCGTACGCGGGCTGGCCGTCGGTGCGGTCCACCGGGATGTGCTTCATGCCGCGCATCAGCGGGCCGGAGATCCGGTGCCGGAACACGTCGTCCTTGGCCATGAAGCGGGTCTTGCGGCGGCCCACCCGGTACGCGCCGAAGCCCGCGAAGATGAAGTCCAGGTAGCTGATGTGATTGCTGACCAGGACGGCGCCGCCGGTGGCGGGGACGTGCTCGGCGCCGACGATGGAGATCCGCAGGTCCAGCGCCTTGAAGGCGGCGAGCGCGGTACGGATCACCGGCGGGTACACGAACTCAGCCACGGTCAGCCCTACTTCCCACGGGCCATGCGCCCGGTCCGGTGGTACCCGGGGCGTGGTGGCAGGGCCGAGAAGTCGCGGCACGCCGCGGCGGCCACGGGTGTTTCCCCCCGATGATCCCCCGAACGGGCACGGTCTGTCACGCCCGGCCCCCTCCGGGGGTCCGGGCGCGGGCGCGGTGCAGCAGCAGGTAGAACTCGCAGCCGAGGCAGTAGTCGAAGGCGGCGTTCAGGAAGGCGGCGGCCAGGGCCAGTGCGGTGAGGGCCGTGGCGAGCGGGCCGAGGCCGGCCAGTGCGGCCAGGACGGCGAGCAGCGTGAAGGCCAGGCCGACGCCCTGGGCGAAGCGCGGCGGGCGGGCGTCCTCGAGTTCGGCGGGCGGCCCGAGCCGGGGGCGGACCAGGGTGCGGTAGAGCAGGCCGTAGGGGGCGTAGCGGTGGCCGCCGAGCGCGCCGGCGGCGAAGACCGCGGCCTGGACGGCGAGCAGCGGGCGGCTGCCGGTGATCAGGGCGGCGGCGAGGACGAGGGTGGTGAGGACCGCGGCGAAACGGGGGCCGCGGGGGTCGATCTGCGCGGGCTGCACGGAGGGGCTCCGGAGAAGGGGTCGCTGGCGGGAGGTCGGACGTCGGGGACGTGCGCTCAGCGACAGCGGGTGGTGCAGGCCCGGCACAGGTCGATCACCCGGCGGCTGGTCAGCCGGGCGTTCGACGACGGGGTGCGGGCGGTCACGGGGGCGATGCTACCGGGGCGGGGCTGCCGGGCCCAGGGGCGGGTTTGTCACACTGGACGGGTGACCGGACTGATCGTGTGCCTGGTGGTGCTGGCGGTGGCCGGCGGGTTCGGAGTGCTGCGCAAGGTGCGGGACGGGAGGCTGCGGGTGCGGGGCGGGGACGGTGCGGTGCGGTTGACCGGGGCGGAGCTGGGGGCGCCGTTGGGGGCGCGGGCGACGCTGGTGCAGTTCTCGACGTCGTTCTGCCAGCCGTGCCGGGCCACCCGGCGGACGCTGGCGGAGGTGGCCGGGATGGTGGAGGGCGTCGCGCACGTGGAGGTGGACGCCGAGTCGCAACTGGAGCTGGTGCGGCGGCTGGAGATCCTGCGGACGCCGACCGTGCTGGTGCTGGACGCGTCGGGCCGAGTGGTGCGGCGGGCGGCGGGGCAGCCGCGCCGGGCGGACGTGATCGCGGCGCTGGGCGAGGCGGTCTAGTGCCGCGTCAGGCAACCTTTGCCGTGAAGGAGCGGCTCCCCCAGCCCCAAGGGGGCTGGGAGGTGCCCCCTTGGTGCGTGCTCTCGGCGTGCCGGCCGGAAGCCCTCGTACTGGATGTACTTGGGTTTTCGGCCGGTGCGGCGAGCGGGCCCCTCCTGCCCGATGGCGGGCAAGGAGGGCGCGTGCCGGGCGTCGCGACGGGCGAAGGTTGCCTGACGCGGCACTAGGAACCGTCCGGTGCGGGGCGTTCAATCTCACAGGGGATCTGGCGCCGAGTCAGGTGGCACTCGGGTCGGGCTGGGGCAGGATGGGCCACAGGCGGCGGCATGGTGCCCGGCCGGACCGGCGGGCAGCGTAAGCTACTGGCGAGTAGTGACGGCTGGGCTACTCGTGAGTATGCTGCCGGGGAGTTCCGGAGGGGCACCTGCGCACGTCGCTCGGGCCGCGGGCCCCGCGCGTGGGGCGAGGATCGCCCGGCGCGCACGGACCGTTGCCGCAGCCGCCGGATCGGACCAGTAACAGGAGAGCAGGCCGTGAGCTTGAGGATCGTTGTCTGTGTGAAGTACGTGCCCGACGCGACCGGTGACCGTCGCTTCGCGGACGATGCCACCACCGACCGGGAGGGCGT
>NZ_JOGH01000180.1:0-9217 GCF_000721345.1 Kitasatospora sp. NRRL B-11411
GCCGGGTGCTGGCGGCGGAGCTGGGGGTCTCGCGCGGGGTGGTGGTCGAGGCGTACGAGCAACTGGCCGCCGAGGGCTACCTGGTGGGGCGGCAGGGGTCGGGGACCCGGGTCGCGGAGGGGGTGGCGGTGGAGCGGCCGGGGGAGGCGGTGCGGGTGCCGGCGGCCGAGCCGCGGTACGACCTGAAGCCGGGGACGCCCGACCTGGGGGCGTTCCCGCGGACGGCCTGGGCGGGGGCGGTGCGGCGGGCCCTGCAGGGGGCCGCGAACCGGGACCTGGGGTACGGCGATCCGGCCGGACTGCCGCAGCTGCGCGGCGAGTTGGCCGCGTACCTGGGTCGGGTGCGGGCGGTGGCGGCGGGGCCGGAGCGGGTCGCGGTGGTCAGCGGGGTGGGGCAGGGGCTGGCGCTGCTGGTCGGGCTGCTGGCCCGGCACGGGCGGCGGCGGATCGCGGTGGAGGACCCGGGATCGCCCGGCACGCTGGGCCTGCTGCGCGCCCACGGGGTCGAGCCGGTCGGCGTCCCCGTCGACCAGGAGGGCCTGGTGGTACGGGAGTTGGCGGCGAGCGGGGCGGACGCGGTGCTGGCCACCCCGGCCCACCAGTACCCGACCGGGGTCGCGCTGTCGGCCCGTCGCCGGACCGAACTCGCCGGCTGGGCGCGGGCGGGCGGGCTGGTGGTGGAGGACGACTACGACGCCGAGTTCCGCTACGACCGCGAACCGCTGGGCGCCGTCCAGGGGTTGGCGCCCGAGCGGACGGTGTACCTGGGCTCGCTCAGCAAGACCCTGGCACCCGGGCTGCGGCTGGGCTGGGCGGTACTGCCCGGCTGGCTGGCCGAGGACTTCCGGCAGGCCAAGCAGTACGCCGACCTCGGCACCGGGGCGGTCGACCAACTCGCCTTCGCCGCCCTGCTGGAGAGCGGCGGCTACGACCGCCACCTGCGCGCCGTCCGCCCCCGCTACCGGGCCCGCCGGGACGCCCTGGTCGGCGCGCTGCGCGAACACCTCCCGCAGGCAGGGCTGCGCGGCGTCGCCGCCGGGCTGCACCTGTACGCGGACCTGCCGCCGGGCGTGGACGAGCGGGAGCTGGCCGGGGCGGCGCTGCGGCGCGGGGTGCGGGTCGCGCCGGTCGGGCCCGGCCGGCTGGCCCCGGGCGGGGCGGCCGTCGCGCTCGGGTACGCGGGCCTGGCCGAGCAGCGGCTGCGCGAGGCGGCGGAGCTGCTCGGCGCGGCCTGCCGGGAGGTGGGCTGATGGGGGGTGGGCTGACGGGAGGTGGGCCGACGGGGGGTTTCCTGATGATCAGTCAGGAGATGGGCGTGAGCTGGTCGGTGGCGATCACTGCCACCACCGCGACCACGGCGAGCACGGCCGTCAGGTTGATCGCCTGGACGAGTCCGCGCTGCTGCCGCGGCGCGTAGCCGAGGGCGGCGCCGGCGGCCAGGCCGGTGAGCAGGCCGCCCAGGTGGCCCTGCCAGGAGGCGAAGCCCGCGGAGAGGACCATCCACAGCACCAGGGTGATCATCATCTGGTTGCCGCCGAGCGGGTCGTAGCCCTGGCGGCGGCTGAGCACCCAGTACCCGCCGGCCAGGCCGAAGACCGCGCCGGAGGCGCCCACCGCCAGGGAGTGCGGGGCGAGCCAGTAGATCATCGCGGAGGAGCCCAGCGCGGACAGCAGGTACAGCGCGAGGAAGCGCAGCACGCCGAGCCGGTCCTCGACCACCCGGCCCAGGTTCCACAGCCAGTACATGTTGAACACGATGTGCAGGATGCCCATCGGCCAGGTGGTCGGCCCGAGGTGCAGGAACGCGCCGGTGAGCAGCCGCTCCCACTCGCCGTGCGCGATGCCCGACAGGTGCGGCACGTACGTGGCGGGGTCGTAGTCCGCGGGCGGGGCCAGTACGCCCGAGCCGAGCACCCCGAACCGGTCGAGGGTCTCCGGCCGGACCAGCTCGACCAGGTACGCGGCCACGTTCAGCGCGATCAGCGCGACGGTCGCGTACGGGCGGGCGGTGATCCGGCCGCCGAACGCCGTCCGGGCCTGGCGGGTGCCCTGGTGCCCGGACTTGACGCACTCCACGCACTGGTAGCCGACCGCCGCCTCGCGCCGGCAGTCCGGGCAGGCGTTGCGGTCGCAGCGGGTGCAGCGGACGTACGACTCCCGGTCGGGGTGCCGGAAGCAGGTCGGTGCCGCCTCGGGGGCCTGGGCCCCCGGGGCGGGGTGTGCGGCGTCCATGGACGTGGGCCCTCCCCTGTGCGGTGGCGCTCGGCCGCGGGGGCGTCCACGGCGAGGTTCCACGGCGAAACGGCGCTCACCCTAGAGCACGGCGCGGACGGTGCGTACACCAGGGGAGGGCGGGGTCAGGGGCGGGGGGTCAGGGGTGGGGCGGCAGGTCGATCACGGCGACGGCGTCCGGGCGGGCGACGGCGAGGCGGGTGCCGTCCGGGCTGAGGGCGGCGACCGGGGAGGGGACGTGGGTGACGCCGAAGCACAGGTCCTTCTCCGGGAGTTCGGCCTCGGGCCACTCGGCGAGCACCGCGCCGGTCGCGGCGTCGAGCAGCCGGGGGTGGCCGTACAGCGCGAGCACCTGCCCGCCACGGGCCAGCAGGGTGCCGGTGGGGCGCTCCAGCGGGCTGCGGTGCAGCCAGCGGCGCTCCGGGACGGACCACACGCCCAGGTGCAGCGGGCCGAGCCCTTCGTCCCCGTCCGGGTCGAGGGTCTCCTCGCCGGTGGCCACCGCCAGCCGCTCCGCGTCCAGCCAGCACGCCGCGCCGACCTCCACCTCCATGCCGGCGTGCGGGGCGAACAGGGTGTCGGTGTCGAGCGCGGCCGGATCGGTGAGCGCCGCGGTGAGGTCGTGCAGGGCCGCCACCCCGATCGGTGACCACACCCAGCCGACGGCCAGCAGGTGCCGGCCGTCCGGGCTCACCTCGGGGCGGGAGTGGAAGACGTCGACGGGCCCGCGGGGGCCCGCGGTCAGGCGCTCGCCCGTCACCAGGTCCTCGACCTGCAACTCGTTGTAGCGCTCGGGGCAGTGGACCAGGACCTCCCGGCCGTCCGGCAGCCGGCCGAGGGCCAGCGGGTAGTCGTAGTCCTTCGAGTGGTAGTAGCTGCGGTTGACCTCCCGCACGACGACCGGCCGTTCGACCTCCACCACCAGGCCCTTGGTGCCGCGCTCGGCCCAGACCGCCGCGTACCGTCCGGACGGCGAGAGCGCCGCCCGGTCGAACGGGAAGCCCCAGCGGACCGAGGTGTCCCGCTCCGTCCCGTCCGGGGCCCAGCGGCGGCCGCCGCTCGCCAGGTCGACCAGGTCGTTCCCGTTCCAGGTCAGTGACTTCACGCCGCCCCGGACCGGGATCGTTCGTACCGCCGTCATCGTGCGTTCCCCCCTGTGGTGATCGTCCGCGAAGGGTACCGGGTGGGGCGGCGGGTGCCGGGTCAGCGGCGGGTGGCGCTCAGGACGGTGAACTTCGGGTTGCCCGCGACGGTGCGGCAGTTGCCGAACAGGCGGCGCAAGGTGAGGTGGTGGCCGAGGTGGCGGTTGCCGACCACGCGGAGTTCGCCGCCCGGGCGCAGGACCCGGCGGGCGCCGGTGAACATGCGGCGGGCGATGGTGTCGGTGGTGGCCTGGTGGGAGTGGAAGGGCGGGTTCAGCAGCACCAGGTCGGCGGAGGCGTCCGGGAGGTCGGCGAGGGCGTCGCCGACCAGGAACCCGGCGGGGCGGTCCGGGCCCAGGTTGGTGCGGAAGGTCTCCTCGGCGGAGGCCGCGGCCTGGAACGACTCGTCGACGAAGAGCAGTTCGGCGTCCGGGTCGGCGAGGGCGGCGGCGGTGCCGACGACGCCGTTGCCGCAGCCCAGGTCGATGATCCGGCGGGGGGTGCCGGTCGGGGCGGGCAGGTGTTCGAGGAAGAACCGGGTGCCGATGTCGAGGCGGTCCGCGCAGAACACGCCCGCCTGGTTGGCGACCTGACGGCCCGACAGGACGCCGATGCCGTCCGGGAGCCGGTAGCGCAGCGGCCACGGGTTGGCGGGGCGGGCCAGGTCCGGGTCCGGGGCGGTGCGGATCAGGCGGGCCTTGCGGACGGCGAGGGAGGTGCGGGTCGGGCCGAGGATCCGCTCGAACAGGTTCAGGGTGGAGGTGTGGATCTCGGTGACCATGCCGGTGCCCAGCACCCGGGTGTCCGGGTGCACGGCCGGGGCGAGGCGGTGCAGCTGGTCCTCCAGCAGCGCCAGGCTCTTCGGGACGCGCACCAGCAGCACGTCGATCCGCGGCGGCGGGGCGTCCTGGGTGCTGCGGACCGCCACCGCGGCCGGGTCCAGGCCGTTGCGGGCGAGGTTCGCGGCGATCGCCCGGGAGGCCAGGTAGGAGTCGGTGACGGCGGTGAGGCCGGCGGCCTTCGCCGCCAGCGCGGTCGACAGGGCGCCCCAGCGGTCGCCGAGCACGGTGACGGCCCCGTCCAGCGGCACCGCCTGCTCGTGCAGGTCGCGCAGCAGGTACTCGTCGGCGGCGTCCCAGGCGCGCAGCTGCTCGCGCGGATCCTCCGGGAAACGGGCCAGCTCGAACTCGCCCCAGGCGGTGGTGAAACAGTTCATCGTGCCCCCAGGCTAGCGGAGGGCGACGAGGTAACCGGACGGCGACGGACGGCGACGGAGGGTGGCGGTGGGCGTGCTGGAACGGCGGGAGCGGGTGGTCGGGGCGGTGCTCGGCTCGGCGGTGGGGGACGCGCTCGGGGCGCCCTTCGAGTTCGGGCCGGCCGGGATGTTCGGGGCGCGGTTCCCCGGCGGGGCCGCGATGTGCGGGGGCGGCGGGTGGGAGCCCGGGGAGGCCACCGACGACACCCAGCTGGCCGTCCACCTCGGCGAGTCGCTGCTGGCGGCCGGCGGGCTCGACCTGCCGGAGATGTTCGAACGCTTCCGGGGCTGGGCGGCGGGCGACCCCAAGGACATCGGCATCCAGACCGAGATCGTGCTCGGCGGCGGCCTGCCCTGGGACCTCGCCGCGGCCGTCCACTTCCGGACCGAGGGCCGGGCCGCCGGGAACGGCGCGCTGATGCGGGCCGTCACCGGCGCGGTGTGGTTCGCCCCGCAGGGGCGCGCGGCGAGCATGGACGCGGCTCGCCGGATCACCGCGCTCACCCACGGTGACGGCGCGGCCTGGGAGGGGACCGCGATCCTGCACGAACTGCTGCGCGTCGCGTTGGACGGCGGCGACCCGGTGGCGGCCGTTCCGGGGGTGCTGGCGGCAGTGCGGGAGGAGCACCGGGGGCGGTGGGCGCGGGTGCTGGACGAGCGGTGGCGGCCGGAGCTGGCGACGGAGAGCAACGGGGCGGTGTGGGCGTGTCTCGGCTCGGCGGTGTGGGCGCTGCGGAGCACCGGGAGCTTTCCCGGTGCGCTGCGGGCGGTGATCGACCTCGGGGGCGACACCGACACGACGGCCGCCGTCACCGGCGGGCTGGCGGGGGCGGTGTACGGGGCCGGGGCGATCCCCGGGGACTGGCGGGAGGCGCTGCACGTGCCGCTGCCCCCGACCGGGCGGGTGCTGCGGGCGGGGGAGTTGGCGGCGCTCGCGGTGGCGCTGGACGCGGGTGGGCGGGCGGCCGCGGGGTGAAGGGGGTGCGGCTCAGGTGGTGAGGACCAGGCCGGCGTTGTGGCCGCCGAAGCCGAAGGCGTTGGTGAGGGCGGCGGTGTGGGGGAGCGGGCCGGCGGTGGTGACCAGGTCGAGCGGGAGGCCGGGGTCGGGGGTGGTGAGGTTGCGGACGGCGGGGGCGTGCTGGTGGTGGAGGGCGTAGGCGGTGGCGAGGGCGGAGAGGGCGCCGGCGGCGCCGAAGAGGTGGCCGGTCATCGACTTGGTGGCGGTGACGGCGGGGCGGTGGGCGCCGAAGACGCGGGTGAGGGTCTCGGCCTCGGTGAGGTCGCCCAGGGGGGTGGAGGTGGCGTGGGCGTGGACCAGGCCGATCGCCTCCGGGGGCAGGCCGGCGTCGGCGAGGGCGCGGCGGACGGCGCGGGTCTGGCCGTCGGGGTGGCCGGCGGTGATGTGATGGGCGTCGGAGGTGACGGCGGCGCCGGCCAGGGTGGCGTAGCGGCGGGCGTCCGGGCGCAGGTCGGCGCGTTCGAGGACGAGCACCGCGGCGCCCTCGGCGATGACGAAGCCGTCGCGGCCGGTGTCGAAGGGGCGGGAGGCGCCGGCCGGGTCGTCGTTGCGCAGCGAGTGGGCGCGGGCCTGGGCGAAGCCGGCCAGCGGGAGGGGGTGCAGGCAGGCTTCGGTGCCGCCGGCCACGACGACGTCGGCGCGGCCGAGCCGGATCAGGTCGAGGCCGAGGGCGACGGCCTCCGCGCCGGAGGCGCAGGCGCTGACGGGGGTGTGGGCGCCGGCCTTGGCGCCGAGGTCGATGGAGACCCAGGCGGCGGGGCCGTTGGCCATCAGCATCGGGACGGTGTGCGGGGAGACCTTGCGGACGCCGGAGCGTTCCAGCACGTCGTCCTGGTCGAGCATGGTGACCGCGCCGCCGGTGCCGGTGCCGATGACCACGGCGAGCCGTTCGCCCTCGACGGCGGGGCGTCCGGCGTCGGCCCAGGCCTCGCGGGCGGCGATCAGGGCGAGCTGTTCGCTGCGGTCCAGGCGGCGGGCCTCGATCCGGTCGAGGACGGTGGCGGGTTCGACGGCGAGCTGCCCGGCGATCCGGATCGGCAGGTCGGCGGCCCAGGGGCGGTCGAGGGCGCGGATGCCGTTGCGTCCTTCGCACATGGCCTGCCAGGTGTCGGGGGCGGTGCCGCCGAGCGGGGTGGTGGCCCCCAGGCCGGTGATGACGACGGTGTCGTGGGCGGTGCGCATGGCGATACTCCCGTTGTGATGGCAGCACAATGATCGGGCTCTCCGGCGTTCGGCCGTACGATCCGATGTGCTCACTCTGCCAAGGGAAACGGGTGCGGAAGGCTGCCGGGCGGAACTGAGTCGCGCACGGTGGGTTTGTAGGTTTACGACAAGTTTGGCTGATGGGGTGTCAGGGCAGCGGGGTGCGCGCCCGGGCCGGCAGGGCGAGCAGCAGGGGGATGGTGCGCTCGTGCTGTTCGAGCACGCCGGGCGGATCGTCCCCGGGCTGCGCGCCGACCTCGCCGCCTTCGCCCTCGACCCGCTCACCGCCGACGTCGACGCCGACGTCGACGCGTTCGCGGGGACGGCGGTGCCGCTCGCCATGTCGAACGGCGTGGTGACCAACCGGGGTGTGGCGTAAGGGAATTCGGGGCTCCGGCTGGATCGGGGGGTGAGGTCAGGCCGGGTGGTCCAGGTAGGCGTGCAGGGCGGCCGCGCCCGCGAGGAGGGCGCGGCCGCGGGCGGTGAGGCGGGACTGCCAGGCGGCCGGGGTGGGGCGGACGGCTTCCGGGGAGCCCGCGGAGCGCAGGTGGTGCAGGATCTCGGCGGTGCGGGCCAGGCCGTGGCCGCCGCGGCGGAGCTGTTCGGCGAGCAGCAGCTCGCGGACCTGGGCGGGCGGGTAGACGCGGTAGCCGGTGCGGGCGTCCCGGAGCGGGGAGACCAGGCCCGCGCGCTCCCACGCGCGGAGGGTGGCCGGGCGCAGGCCGAGGCGGTGGGCGAGCGGGCCGATGTGGCTGCCGGGAGCGGCGGACGGGTCGTCGACGGGCGGGTCGGCGGCGGGGAGGTGGTCGAGGGCGGTGCGGACGGCGTCCAGGGTGCGGCGGTCCTCGGCGAGCCGGGCGTGGCCGTCGTCGACCAGGCGCAGGGCCGCGGGCAGGTCGCCCGCGTTGACGGCCTGCATGATCGCGGTGGCGGCCGGGTGGCCGTGCCCCGGCAGCAGGGCGAGGAAGGCGCGCAGCGCCGCCGCGTGGCGCTCGCCGTAGCGCCGGTACCCGTGGGCGGAACGGTCGGCGGGCGGCAGGACGCCCGCCCGCTCGTAGTTGCGCACCGCCTGGGTGGACAGGCCGTGCTCGCGGGCGAGGTCGATCGGGCGGAAGGACATGGGGTTTGAAGGTTTTCTGCTCGATTCCCGGGCCAGGAGCGGAAAAGTTTATACCGTGGCTTCAACGATACGGTGGAAGTCATGACTCCCCGGCTCAGGGCCGCCGCCCGCCCCTTCTCCGCCGCCGCCCTCACCGACCTCGTCCCCGCCGGCACCCGGCTGCTCGCCCTCGGCGAACCCACCCATGGCGCCGAGGAGTTCCTCGACCTCCGCAACGAGCTCTTCCGCCACCTGGTCATCGCGCACGGCTACCGCTCGATCGCGGTCGAGAGCGACTGCCTGGCCGCGCTCGCCGTCGACGCGTACGTCGGCGGTGCGGCGGGCGAGTTGGACACCGTGGTGCGGGAAGGGTTCGGCCACGGGTTCGGGGAGTACGCCGGGAACCGCGAACTCGTGCGCTGGATGCGGGAGTTCAACGCGGGTGCAAAGGAGGGGGAACGGCTGCGGTTCTACGGGGCGGACGGGCCGCTGGAGATGACCGGGGCCGCCGCGCCCGGCCCCGCGCTGATCCGGCTGCACGACTTCCTGGCCGAACGGCTCCCGGCCGAACTGCTGCCCGAACGCGAGGAGTTGCTGCGCCGGTGCGGACCGGACGACCGCTGGACCGAACCCGCCGTCGCACTCGACCCGGCCCGCTCGGTGGGGCGCACCGCGGACGCCGGCCGACTGCGGCTGCTCGCCGACGAGCTGGGGCTGCTGCTGGCCGCGCACCGGCCGCAGTTCCGCGAGGACGCGGACGCGCTCTGGCGGGCCGAACTCGACGCCCGCACCGCCACCGGACTGCTCCGCTACCACGCGGCGACCGCCGGGGACGGGCCCGACCGGATCAACTCCCTGATGCGGCAACGCGACTTGATGATCGCCGACAACCTGGAGGCGATCCTCCACCGCGAGGCCCGCCGCGGTCCGACCCTCGCCTTCGCCCACAACCGGCACCTGCAGCGCGAGGCCAGCCGCATCCCGCTCGGCGACCACCAACTCCTCTGGTGGAGCGCCGGATCCCTCCTCGAATCCCGCCTCGGCGACGGCTACACCTTCCTCGCCACCACCTTCGGCCACCGCGCCCCCGACGACCACCCGGCCCCCGACACCCTCGAAGGCCTCCTCGCCACCCTCCCGGAACCGCGCACCGTCCTCGACCCCGGTCTGCTCGCGGCAGCGCTGGGGGAGGCGGGGGTGGTGAGGGCGCGGGTGCCTGCTGACCATACGTATTTCGGGTTGGATCCGGCGGCGTTGGGGTGGGTGGA
>NZ_JOGH01000181.1:0-9017 GCF_000721345.1 Kitasatospora sp. NRRL B-11411
GTGCGGTGGTCGGTGAGGAGGGCGCGGACGCGGCGGGGGACCGGGCCGGTGGTGGCGGCGGGGGCGAGGCCGGGGCGGGGGGCGGCGGGGGTGCGGGCGGCGGCGAGGGCGGCGTGGCCGATCGCGCGGGCGGTCAGGGCGCGGTCGCCGACGGCGGTGGCGGCGCACTCGTCGGCCCAGCGTTCCAGGTGGTAGCCGAGGGCGGGGCGCAGCGGGCGCAGGGCGGGGTGGCAGGCGGCGGCGTACTCGGCGGCGGCGAGCAGGAGGTGGTGGCGGCCGGCGAGGTGGGCGCGTTCGTGGGCGAGCAGGGCGGCGCGTTCGGGGCCGGTGAGGGCGGCGAGCATGCCGGTGGTGGCGACGATCCGGGGCGGGCGGCCGGGCAGGGCGTACGCGTCGGCGCGGTCGTCGGTGAGGACGGTGAGGGCGGCGGGGCCGGGGCGGCGGAGCAGGGCGCGCGGGCCGGCCGGGAGGTCGCCGGTGGCGGCGCGGGCCCGGCGCAGGTCGGCGAGCTGGCGGCGGGCGGTGCGGGCGGCCAGCACGGTGACGGTGAGCAGGGCGAGGGCGGCGGCGGCCGCGGTGGGCACCCATTCGAACTCGGAGAGTTCGCTGGGGTGCCAGTGCGCGGGGGAGAGGTGGGCGAGGGCGGCGCCGTAGGGCAGGTGCAGCAGGCCGGTGACGGTGAGCAGGCCGAGCGAGGCCAGCGCGGCGGTGCCGAGGGCGACGGCGGTGGCGGCCAGGGTGAGGGCGGCGGCGCGCGGGGCGAGCTGGTCGGCGAGCCGGCGGGCGAGCGGGGCGGCGAGCAGCGGGAGCAGCAGCGGGGCCCAGATGGCGATGGTCACGGCTGTTCCCCGAGGAGTTCGCGGAGCAGGCGCTCGTCCTCGCCGGAGAGGTCGGAGACGAAGCGGGCCAGCACGGTGGAGCGGTCCCGGCCGCGGTCGAGTTCGGTGCGCATCCTCCGGGCGGCGAGCCCGTCGGCGTCCTGGACGGTCGGGGTGTAGGCGAAGGCCCGGCCGGCCTTGGTGCGGGAGACGGTGCCCTTCTCGTGCAGCCTGGCCAGGATGGTGGCGACCGTGGTGCGGGCCAGGTCGGCGGGGAGGACGTGCTGGACCTGCTGCGGGGTGAGCGGGCCGTCGGCGGCCCAGAGGGCGGCCAGGACCTGGGCCTCGAGTTCTCCCGCGGGCCGACGGGCGGGCGTGTCCGTCATGTCGCGCGAACCTCCGGGATTCGTCTACAGTCCTGTGGACGTCTACAGCACTGTAGACGCTGGGGTGCGTCCCCGTACGGACGCCCTCCAACGTAATGGGAGGTCCGCCAGCCTTGCCCCTGACCCTGTCGCTCGGAGCGGTGAGTGCGCCGTCCGCCGCGCCCGTTCTGGTACATGTTGTCCCTGTGATCCCGAATGTTCATTCTCCCGCCCGCCTGCTCGCCTACGACGGCAGCGGCATCGACGGCGGCCTCTACACCCGGGTCACCGGGTGGGCCGAGTCCGCACCGCACTGGTTCGACCAGCTGGTCAAGGCCTGGTCCGCGTACGGCATCGTGGTGTTCGCGCTGCTGATGCTCTGGGCCTGGTGGCGGGCCCGGGCCGCCGACTCGGTGGTGATGGCCCGGGTCCTGGCCTCGCCGCTGATCATGGTGGTCGCCTACCTGGTCAACTCGGTGCTCAAGTCGCTGGTCGAGGAGGTCCGGCCGTGCCAGCAGCTGCCGGGCAGCTTCGTGATCGAGTCCTGCGCGCCGGTGGGCGACTGGTCCTTCCCCAGCAACCACACGGTGGCCGCGTTCTCCGCCGCCGCCGCGCTCTGGTACGCCGACCGCCGGCTCGGCTGGATCGCGCTGGCCGCCGCCGTGCTGATGGGCGCCTCCCGGGTCTGGGTCGGCGCGCACTACCCGCACGACGTGCTGGTCGCCGCGCTGGTCGGCATCCTGGTGGCGCTCCCGCTGGCCGCGCTCGCCGGACGGGCCGCGCCGCTGGTCGACCGGCTCAGGACCGGCCCGCTCGGGTCCTTCCTGGGAGCCGGAGCGGCCTGAACGGGCTGGTCCGGGGGCCCTCGGGGCCTGATCGATCCGGGCCGGCCGGCCTCTTGTGCCCCCGCGCCGCACGGGGAGAGCATGTGAGCCGGGCAGGGGAGCACTCCCCCGCCCGGCTCGCTTTTTCCTGCAGCTCTGCGGAGGGACGCGCCATGCCGTACCGACTCGACGTCATCCAGGGGAACTGGCCCGCGGACGAGCTCGGGAAGGGGGTGGAGGGCCTGCTCGCCGACAGCACGGTGCTCAGCCTCGCCACCGCCGGACCCGAGCGCGGCCCGCACGCCAACCTGGCCTTCTACGCCTTCGACTCCGACCTGGTGCTGTACTTCGTCAGCGAGCGCTCCACCCGGCACAGCCTGCACCTGGCCGAGGAGGCCCGGGCCGCCGCCACCGTCCACCTCCAGCCGCCCGCCTACGGCGAGCAGCTGCGCGGCATCCAGCTCACCGGCAGCGCCGGCGAGGCCTGGGGGCGGCAGGCCGAGGCGGCACTGGCCGCCTACCGGAGCCGCTACCCGTCGTTCGCCGCCGACCCCGAGGTCGCCGCCCAGTTCCTGGCCGGGCGGGGCGCCGCCGCGCTGTACCGCTTCCAGGTGGAGGAGCTGACGGCGGTGGACGAGCCGCGGTTCGGGCGGCGCGAGTACCTGCACGCGCGCGTGCTGCGCTGACGCGAGTACCTGCACGCGCGCGTGCTGCGCCGAGGCGGGCGCGGGTGCCGTGCCACGGACGCCCGGGTGGCCAGGTTGTATGGACAACTCTTGCGGGCGGTTCACCTCCGCGACGGGAGTCCGACCACTGGCGGCCACCTCGGCGCCCGAGCCTGTCCGCATGAGAGTCATCGTCGTAGGAGCGGGCGTGCTGGGCACCATGCACGCCTGGCAGGCCGTCGAACGCGGCCACGAGGTCGTCCACCTGGAACGCGAGACCGAGGCCCGCGGCGCCTCCGTCCGCAACTTCGGCCTGGTCTGGGTCAGCGGCCGGGCCGCCGGGCCGGAACTGGCGACCGCGCTGCGGGCCCGCGAGCTGTGGGAGGAGATCGGCGCCCGCGTCCCCGGCCTGTGGTTCCGGCCCAACGGCTCGCTCACCCTGGCCCGCACCGAGGCCGAACTCGCCGTCGCCGAAGCCGCGTTGAAGCTCCCCGACGCCGAGTCCCGCGGCTACCGGCTGCTCGGCCCCGACCAGGTCCGCGCCCTCAACCCGGCGCTGCGCGGCCGCTACCTGGCCGGCCTGCACTGCACCCGGGACGCCGCCGTCGAACCCCGCCTCGCCCAGCCCGCGCTGCGCGCCGCGCTGGAGGCCACCGGCCGCTACACCTTCCTGCCCGGCCGCGAGGTCCGCGACCTGGTCGGCGACCGCGCCGTCCGCGACGACCACGGGCAGCTGCACGAGGGCGACCTCGTCCTGCTGTGCACCGGCGCCTGGCTCGGCGGACTCGTCCGCGAACTCGCCCCCGACCTGCCGGTGCGCCGCGTCCGCCTGCAGATGATGCAGACCGACCCGCTCGGCGAGACCCTCACCACCTCCGTCGCCGACGGCGACTCCTTCCGCTACTACCCGGCCTTCGCCGGCCCCGAGCTGGACGCCCTGCGGGCCGGCCAGCCGCAGCCGCCCGTCGCCGAGCAGCACCGGATGCAGCTGCTCATGGTGCAGCGCCAGGACGGCGGACTCACCGTCGGCGACACCCACGAGTACGACCAGCCGTTCGGCTTCGACGTGGTCGAGGACCCGTACGACCACCTCGCCGAGGTCGCCGCGGACCTGCTCGGCCGCCCGCTGCCCCGGACCCGCCGCCGCTGGGCCGGCGTCTACGCCCAGTGCACCGACCCCACCCGGGTCGTCCACCGCCAGCAACTCGCCGACACCGCCTGGCTGGTGACCGGCCCCGGCGGCCGCGGCATGACCTGCTCCCCGGCCATCGCCGAGGCCACCGCGGACGCCGCCGGGCTCTGAGCCCCCGCCCGGCCCCGCCCATCCTTCCGTGAACCGACAGAGGCTGAACATGACCACGCACGATGTGACCCTGGTGGTGCTCGACATGGCGGGCACCACCGTCGCCGACGACGGCCTGGTGGAGCTGGCCTTCGCCGCCGCCGCCCGCGCCCAGGGGGTGGAGACCGGCAGCCCGGAGCACGCCGCCATGCTGGCGCACGTCCGGGCCACCATGGGGGAGTCCAAGATCTCCGTCTTCCGGCACCTGTTCGGCGACGAGGACCGCGCCCAGGGCGCCAACCTCGCCTTCGAGTCCGCCTACGACGCCCTGGTCGACCAGGGCCGCTGCGAGGCGCTGCCCGGCGCCGCCGAGGCGATCGCCGAACTGCGCGGCCAGGGCCGGAAGGTGGCGCTCACCACCGGCTTCTCCCGCACCACCCAGGACCGCATCCTGGCCGCGCTCGGCTGGCAGGACATCGCCGACCTGACGCTCTGCCCCGCCGACGCCGGCCGCGGCCGCCCCCACCCCGACCTGGCGCTCACCGCCCTGCTGCGCACCCGCACCGACTCGGTGCGGCAGGTCGCGGTGGCCGGCGACACCGGCTACGACATGCTCACCGGCACCCGGGCCGGCGCCTCGGTGGTGGCCGGCGTGCTCACCGGCGCGCACGACGAGCCCCGGCTGCGCGCCGACGGTGCCACCCACGTGCTCGCCTCGATCGCCGAACTGCCCGCGCTGCTGGCCGCCCGCTGACCCCGGCGGCCGCCCACCGGCGGTGACCGCGCGGCCCCGGCGACGCCCCGGGGCCGCGCGGTACTGGTTCGGGCCGTCCCGGCGTGCTTATCTGATGGCATGTTGCGGTCAGTGCGTTCGCTCGGAGTGCTCACCCTCGGACTGGCGCTGCTCACCGGCTGCGGCTCCTCCGGGAGCGGCGGCGGCAGCAGCCCCTCCGGCGGCGCCGGAACGACCACCGGCAGCGCCGAACCGAGCAGTCCCGGCCCCAGCCCGACGCCGTCCCCGACCCCCACTCCGAGCCCGAGCCCGACGCCCACGCCGACGCCGACGCCCACGCCCGGGCCGAGCACCCCCGCGCCGACCACCGGCCCCGGCGACGCCCGGCTCGTCGGGCAGCGGATCGTCTACTCGTACCCCGGCACCACCGTCCCCGACGCGCTGCTCCAGCGGGTCCGCGAGGGCCGGGTCGCCGGGGTGATCTTCTTCGCCGAGAACGTCGGCAGCGGCGGCACCGCGCTGCGCACCGCCGTCGCCCGGCTCCGCGAGGCCGAGCAGCAGAGCCCCAGCCCGCGCCCGCTGCTGCTGATGACCGACCAGGAGGGCGGACTCGTCCGGCGGGTGCCCGGCGGGCCCGAACAGTCCGCCAAGGACGTCGGCCGCGCCGCCGACCCGCTCGCCGCCGCCACCCGCACCGGCGGCGAAGCCGCCACCGCGCTCACCGACCAGGGCCTCAACCTCAACCTGGCGCCCGTGCTGGACGTCTACCGCACCCCCGGCGACTTCGCCGACTCCGCGCAGCGCTCCTACAGCACCGACCCCGCCACCGTCGGCCGGCTCGGCTCCGCCTTCGTCAGGGCCCAGCAGGACGCCGGGGTCGCCGCCACCGCCAAGCACTTCCCCGGCCTCGGCAGCGCCCCCGCCGGCGCCAACACCGACGAGGAACCCGTCACCCTCGGCCTGTCGCTCAACCAGCTGCGCAGCACCGACGAACGCCCCTACCGGGACGCGATTGCCGCCGGCGTCAAACTGGTGATGCTCTCCTGGGCGGTCTACCCGGCCCTCGACCCCGGCACCCCCGCCGGCATGTCCGGCACGATCGTCCGCGACGAGCTGCGCAGCCGCCTGCACTACGACGGCGTCACCATCACCGACGCGCTGGAGGCCAAGGCCCTCGACCCGGTCGGCGGCACCGGCCAGCGGGCGATGGCCGTCGCCCGGGCCGGCGTCGACCTGCTGCTCTGCTCCGGCCGGGACGTCGCCCAGGGCGACGGCGCCGCCGCCGCCCTCGCCGCCGGGCTGGCCTCCGGGGAACTGGACCGCAACGACTTCACCGCCTCCGCGAACCGGGTCGACGCGCTGCGCGGCACGCTCAAGTAGCGGGTCGGGCCGGGGCCTTGACCGGACCGAGCCGGTTCGGTCGGGCCGGTTCGGCGGCCGGTTCAGTGGGCCGGGGCGAGGACGGCGGCGTCGAGGCGGGCGGCGTCCAGGTGGGCGGTGAGGAAGCGGGCGGCGCGCTGCAGGGCGGCGTCGGCCTCGTCGAGGCGGCCGAACTGCTGCTGGAAGACGTGCGGGAGGCCGGACTCCACTTCGAGGGTGACCGCGACGTCCTGCTCGGCGGCGCGGGCGGCCAGCCGGACCGCGTCGTCGAGCAGCAGCTCGTTCGTCCCGACCTGGACGAGCAGCGGCGGCAGCCCGGTGAGGTCGGCGAACAGCGGGCTGGCCAGGGGGTCCGCCGGGTCGCCCGTGCCGAGGTAGTGGTCGACGTAGGCGCGGATGTCGGCCTCGGTGAAGAGCGGATCGGCCTCCTTCCGGGAGCGGTAGCTCGCCCCGGCGAGGGTGAGGTCGACCCAGGGCGAGAAGAGGACCGCGGCGGCGGGCAGCGGCAGCCCGGCGCCGCGGGCGGCGAGCAGGGTGGCGAGGACCAGCCCGCCACCGGCGGAGTCGCCGGCCAGGACGAGGCTCCGCGGGTCGGTGCCCGACTCCAGCAGCTCGCGGTAGGCCGCGAGCCCGTCGTCGACGGCGGCGGGGAAGGGGTGCTCGGGGGCCAGCCGGTAGTCCGGCGAGACCGCGCGCAGCCCGGCGCGGCGGGCCAGTTCGCCGATCAGCCCCGCGTGGGTGTCCGGCGAGCCCACCAGGTAGCCGCCGCCGTGCAGGAAGAGCAGCCGGCCGTGGTCGGCGGCACCGGCGGGCTCCAGCTCCAGGGCCGGACGGCCGCCCAGGACGGTCCGGCGGACGGCCACGCCCTCCGGGGCGGGGCGGCCGACGCCGAGGGCGAAGCCGGTGCGCTGCTCCTCGGGGGTGGGCGGGGTCTCGGGGCGGGGGACGGAGCGGAGCAGGGCGTCCAGGGCTTCGCGCTGCTGACGGGACACGGGGGCCTCCGAAGGGGTCGGTGTGCGAGGATGGATTCCTAGGAATGCATCTGCTGACCTGAACCGTATTCCAGAGAAGAAGATTCCTGGGAATCAATTGGGGGAAATGTGAGCCACGTCACTCCGGTCCTCGTCGACCTGATCCGCGTCGAGACCCGGCTCTACAACGCCGTGAGCGCCCGGCTGCGCGCCCAACAGGGCCTGGGGCTCGGGCAGTTCGAGTTCCTGGAGATCATCGACCGGGTGCCCGGGTGCCGCGTCCTCGATCTCGTCGCCGAGGTCGCGATCACGGTGGGTGCCGTCAGCAAGGCGGTCGACCGGCTGGTGGAGGCGGGCTGGTGCGAGCGGGTCGCGAACCCCGAGGACCGCCGCTCCTCCCTCCTCCGGCTCACCCCCGAGGGCGAGGCGCAACTGGCCGCGGCCCGCCCCGTGGTGGAGGCCGAGACCGCCGCGCTGACCGCGTCGGTGCCCCCCGGGGACCTGGCCCGCCTCGCCGCGACCCTGGCCGCCCTCCGGGCCGGGCTGGAGGCGGACCAGGTGGGGTGAGCACGGCGCGGGCCGCGGGCTGCGGGCTGCGGGCTGCGGTGGCTCAGTGGGTGGAGCGGAGGTTCAGCAGGACCACGCCGACGATCACCAGGGCGATGCCGCACCACTGCGGGCGGCCCAGCGACTCGCCGAAGAAGGACGCGCCGATCGCCGCGACGGCGGCCGTGCCCGCGCCCGACCAGACCGCGTACGCGACCGAGACCGGGATGTGCCGCAGGGCCCGGCCGAGCAGGGCGAACGACAGCACGTAGCCGACCGCGACCGCCAGGCTCGGCCACAGCCGGGAGAAGCCGTCGGTGAGCTTGAGCAGGCTGGTCGCGCACACCTCGCTGGCGATCGCCAGGGCCAGCAGCAGGTACGGCATCAGGCGGCGGGGGCGGCCAGCGCCGCGAGGAACGGCAGGTCCGCGTCGACCAGGCTGTCCAGCACGGTGGTGCCCGCGACGGCCGGGATCGGGACGGCCGACGGCACCGCCAGCACCGGGCAGCCTGCCGCGCGGGCGGAGGCGACACCGGTCGGGGTGTCCTCGACGGCCACGCAGACGGCCGGGGCCAGGCCCAGCCGGGCGGCTGCGGCCAGGTACGGGTCCGGGGCGGGCTTGGTGCGCGGAGTGTCCTCGGCGGCCAGCGTGGTGCTGAACCAGTGCGGGCCGATCGCGTCCAGCACCAGGTCGACCACCCGGCGCGGGGACGCCGAGACCAGCGCGGTCGGGACGCCGGCGGCGCGCAGCGCGGCGAGCAGCGCGAGGGCGCCGGGGCGGGGGACGATCTCGGCCCCGACCTTCGCGGCGAACGCGTCGTTCAGGTGCGCGACCAGGTCGGCCTCCGGACGCGAGGTGCGGCTGCTGCGGTGCAGGTGGGCGGCGGTGTGCTCGACGGCCTGGCCGAGGACGTCCGGGAGGTCGGCGTCGGTGAGGGTCAGGTCGAGCTCGGCGGCGAGTTCGGCCGCGGCCTGCCACCACAGGTGCTCGGTGTCGACCAGGGTCCCGTCCATGTCGAACAGGACGGCGGCGGGGCGGGGTGCAGGCATGGCGGTACCTTACGGGGGTCTTCGGGCACGCGGGGCGGGGCGTGGAGCGGCGTGCAACTGGCTGTCGGTGGGCGGGTGTCGGGTCGGAGCCTGCCGCTGCGCGCGGTTCCTCGCGCCCCTGGCGGGGCGGGGGAAGGGTGGCGGAGGGGCTGGAAGGGCGAGGGCGGGGCGTGGAGCGGCGTGCAACTGGCTGATGGTGGGCGTGCGTTGGGCCACTGCCTGCCGCTGCGCGCAGTTCCTCGCGCCCCTGGCGGGGCGTGAGATGGAGGAGTGGGCGCGGGGCAGGGTTCAACTTCCCTTTGGTGGGATGGCGTTGGACCAGTGCCTGCCGCTGCGCGCAGTTCCTCGCGGCCCTGGCGGGGCGCGGGAGGGGGGGCGGGGGG
>NZ_JOGH01000182.1:0-8761 GCF_000721345.1 Kitasatospora sp. NRRL B-11411
ACCCCCTGCGCCGAGAACCCGCCCGACCCCCCGGGCGGGTTCTCCCTTTCCCCGCCTCTTCCCGCCCGCCGGACAGGCGGAGAGCCCCCCGCCGGACAGGCGGAGAGCCCGCCCGGGAAACCTCCCGGACGGGCTCTCGCCGTTACTCCGCTACTCCGACTACTGCACCCGGTGCGCGCCCTGCGAAGGCACCGCCGGGAACGCGTGCGGGGCGCCGTACCCGGCCGCCGCGAACGCCTCCCGGACGGCCTGCTCGACCTCCGCCAGCCGCCCGCTCTCCACCAGGACGAGCACCGAGCCGCCGAAGCCGCCGCCCATCATCCGGGCGCCCAGCGCGCCCGCCGCGTTGGCGGTGGCCACCGCCAGGTCCGTCTCGGGGCAGGAGACCCGGTAGTCGTCGCGCAGCGAGGCGTGCCCGGCGGTCAGCACCGGCCCCAGCGCCCGCGGGTCGCCCGCGTCCAGCAGCGCGACGGCGTCCAGCACGCGCCGGTCCTCCGTCACCACGTGCCGCAGCAGCGGGCGCAGTTCGGCCGGCAGCTTCTCCTCCGCCGAGGCCAGCTCCTCGGCCTCGACGTCGCGCAGCGCCCGCACCCCCAGCAGGTCGGCGGCCCGCTCGCAGCCCGCCCGCAGGTCCGCGTACGCGCCGTCGCCGAGGTCGTGCTTGACCCGGGTGTCGATCACCAGCAGGGACAGGCCGACGGCGGGCAGGTCCAGCGGCACCTGGCGGCCGGTGAGCGTCCGGGTGTCCAGGAAGTAGGCGTGGCCCGCGACGCAGCAGCTGGACGCCATCTGGTCGAGCGCGCCGCACGGCACCCCGACGTAGGCGTTCTCGGCGCGCTGGGCGAGCAGCGCCCGGCCGGGGGCGTCCAGGCCGAGGCCGTACAGCTCGTCCAGGGCGAGGACGGTGGCGCACTCCAGCGCGGCGGACGAGGACAGGCCGGCCCCGGTCGGCACGTCCGAGGCGAAGGCCAGGTCGGCCCCGCCCACCGGGTGCCCGGCCTCCGCCAGCGCCCAGAACACCCCGGCGGGGTACGCCGCCCAGCCGGGCACCGACCCGGGGGCCAGCCCGTCCAGGGCGAACTCCACCACCCCGCCGTCGCCCTGCGCGCTGACCAGCCGCACCAGGCCGTCGGAGCGGCGGCGGGCCGCGACCCGGGTGGCGTGCGGGAGCGCGGCGGGCAGCACGAAGCCCTCGTTGTAGTCGGTGTGCTCGCCGATCAGGTTGATCCGGCCGGGGGCGGCCCAGACGCCGTCGGGGGAGTCGCCGAAGGCGGAGGCGAAAACGGCGGCGGTATCGGTGGTCATCGGGTGCTCCAGCAGGCGTTCACGGACGAGCGGGTGGCATAGTCAACACATTCAAACACACAACCCCACATCCAAACAGGCCCCGTTCGGCCCCCGCCGAACTATGCTGAGGCGCTGTCCCGCTCGCTCTCCCGCTCTCCCGCTCCCACCATCCCGTGGAGGACCACAGTGACCACCGACGGCGGACTGCTCGCCGACCAGCGCCGGGCCCTGATCCTCGACCTGGTCCGCCGGGACGGGGCGGTCAAGGTCGCCGAACTGGTCGACCAGCTCGGGGTCTCCGACATGACGGTCCGCCGCGACCTGGACGCCCTCGCCCGCACCGGCGCGGTCCGCAAGGTCTACGGCGGGGCCGTCGCCCGCACCGCCGCCGCCGACGAACCGGCCTTCGAGACCAAGTCGGCCCTGGCGCCCGAGACCAAGGCCGCGCTCGCCGAGGCCGCCGCCGCCCAGGTCCAGCCGGGCACCGTGGTCGCCGTCTCGGCCGGCACCACCGCCTACGCGGTCGCCGCCCGCCTGCTCGACGTCCCGGGCCTCACCATCGTCACCAACTCCCTCCCGGTCGCCGAACTCGTCCGCACCCGCGGCGACAACGGCCCCGCCCTCCTGCTCACCGGCGGCGCCCCCACCCGCTCCGCCGCCCTGGTCGGCCCGCTCGCCGACCAGGCCATCCGCTCCCTGCACGTCGACCTCCTGGTCATCGGCGCCCACGGCGTCAGCGAACGCGCCGGCCTCACCACCCCCAACCTCGCCGAGGCCCAGACCAACCGCGCCCTGATCGCCTCCGCCCACCGCACCGTCGCCATCGCCGACCACACCAAGTGGGGCGTCGTCGGCCTCAGCAGCTTCGCCGCCCTCACCGACCTCGACTGCTTCATCACCGACCAGGCCCTCCCCACCGAGGCCCAGACCGTCCTCACCGAATCCTGCGGCGCCCTCCTGCTCGTCTGACCCGGCGGCCCCCTCAGCGGGCGGCCGGCGCCGCCGTGATCCGCTCCTGCCGGACGGCCGGCAGCGCGTCGGCATGCCGCGGCGAGTATTCACCGTCGTTGACCCGCGCCCCCTCCGGGCCCAGGTGCCAGCGCGGCGCGCCGCACGGCCCCTGGACCGCCGGCAGCGCGGCGGCCAACCGCTCCGGCTCCGCGAACCGGGTACGCGCCCGCAGCGCGGCGGCCAGCCGCTCGACCGCCCCGGCGGGGGCGTCCGCGTCGCCGAACGCGGGCAGCAGCAGGAGCAGCCGGGCGTGCGGATCGGCGGTGCTGCCGCCGGGCAGCCCGTTGTCCACCGCGGCCACCAACTCGTCCCAGCACAGGCCGGGCCCGCTGAAGCACCCCTCGTCCCCGGCCAGCGGCTCGGCCGCGTCCCACTCCGGGTGGTGCAGCAGGTAGTCGATCCCCTCGTCCTCGGCGAACGCCCGGTACACCACGTGCAGCAGGTACCCGCCACCCAGCGGCACCGTGAACACTGGCCACTGCTCCCCGCCCAGCAGCCCCGCCCGCAACCGCCCGGCCGCCAGGTCCTCCGCCTCGTCGACGAACTCCTCCACCTCCTCCAACTCCGCGCACCAGTTGTGCAGGTGCCCCACCCAGAACAGGTGCTCGCCCAGCAGCTCGGGCCGGCGCCGGTACGGCCCGCCGTCGTAACCGGGGATCACGGCCGGGGGAGCGCAGGGGAGGTCGTGGTGCGTCACGCGGGCATCATCACCGGCGTCGGCCCACCCGGTCCAGGACGGCCCGCAGCCGATCGGTCGTCCCGGGATACGCTCCTGACGTCGGAGGGCGGGCCCCGGCTCCGAGACTCCGAAGGAGCACCCGAATGATGAGGATCCCCGACTCCGCAGCAGCGCTCGCCTCCGCCGAGGAGTTCTGCGAGCGTCGGTTCCCCGGCTGGGAATCCATGAACTGCTACCTGGTCATCCACCCGGAGATCACGATCGAGGGCGCGTACGTGGTCTCGTACCTGGCGAGGGAGGGCCGCCTGGGAGGCGCCTTCCCGGTCGTGGTCGACGTGGAGACCGGAGCCTGCAGGTTCGTGGACGGAATCGCCGAGTACCGGGAACTGAAGAACCGCAGCCGCAGCTGACGGTTCAGTCCAGGACGACCGTCACTCCGCGCTCGGCCAGGACCTCCAGCACCGCGTCGAAGTAACTGTGCGCCGGGTCGCTCCCGACCACGTGCGGGGCGAGCGAGCGCCGGGCGGTCCCGGCGTCGTGCCAGACCAGGGTGCGGGGGGCATCCCCGTCCAGGCGTTCGCGCAGCCAGTACAGGTCGAAGCCCAGGGACATTCCCGGACCGAGCAGCGCCTCGCCGAGGGCCAGGTGCAGGCCGGGAACGTCGGTGGCGTACCGGCCGTCGAGGTGGTGCTCGCCCCCGCCGCGCGGGGAAGCGGACAGGAGGGTGGGGCGGCACAGGGCCAGCCACTCGTCGCGGCCCGGGGTGTCGAACCCGACCCACCCGCCGGGCTCGCTCGGCGGCCCCTCGAACCAGAGCTCGCGCACCCTCCGGCAGTCCGGGGTGGGGCGATCGGGGCTACCGTCCTCGAAGGTGAGGTCCAGCAGCGCGCCGCCGAGGACGGAGGGGCGGGCCTCCGTGATCGGCAGCGGGAAGTTCTCGGTGCGCAGGACGCCGCCGAAGCGGTCGAGGCTGACCAGTTGTCCCCAGCCGTCGTTCCTCCCACCGGATGCCGCCAGGCCGTCGAGCAGCGCGCGGGACGGCTCGCAGCCGATCAACTGCACGGGCCGGGGGAGCGGGTACCGGTCGTACAGGCCGCCGATGCTCCCGCAGTGGGTGAGCGGTGCGGTGATCCGCCGGTCCTTCGACCGGACCTCGAAGTACGGCTGCGCGGGCGGACGGGGGCGGCCGTACTCCCAGTCGTCGCGCAGGCCGGTGCCCAGGACCAGGTCGACCAGGCCGGGAGCGCCCGCCGTCGGCCGCACGGCGACCACCGAGACGCCGATCAGCTCGAACACGTGCGGCGGCCAGTCGCCGTTGCGGCCCAGCACCTCCAGCTCCAGGTCGCCCAACTGCCGCCCGCCCGGCCCGGCGGCCGTGACCGCCAGCGGGCTGTCGGCCGGGCAGCCCTCCAGCACCAGCACCGTCCGGTCCGAGTACTCGCGCGGCAGGTACAGGCCCTCGGCGTCGGCGCAGCGCGCCAGCAACTCGACGGCCTGCCAGTCCTGTTCGTCGCCGACGTCCCGCACCAGCAGGTACCGCAGCGGGAACTCCCGCTTCCAGGAGGTGAAGTCCGCCACCCGCATCCGACCTCCAGGTCGTTCGTGATCCGATCGCGGTCGCACCGTAGGGGATGAACCCCCGGCCCTGCCACCGGTTATAGGGTCGGGAGCGCGGAGGGGGTGGACGGATGGGTGTCGCGGTGTGGGCGGCGGTGCGGCGGCGGCCGGTGCGGTTCCTGGTGTCGTGGTGGCCGTGGCGGGTGTGGGCGCTGCTGGTGACGGGCGCGGTGCAGGGGGTGCTGGTGCTGGTCGCGCTGGCGGCCGGGCTGCTGGTCGGGGTCGGGCTGTCGGTGCTCGGCGTCGGGGTGCTGGTACTGGGGTGGACGGCGCTGCTCGGGGTGCCGGTCGGCGCGGTGGAGCGGTGGCGGCTGCGCCTGGTCGAACCGGTGCCGCTGCCCGACCCGCACCGCAGTGCGGCCCGCGGGCTGCGCGGGCGGCTGCGGGAGCGGGCGAGCCGGCGCGAACTCGCCTACGCGCTCGTCCAGTCCACCGTGTTCGCCGCCGCCGGGCTGCTGTTCGCCGCCGCGCTGGCGTTCTGCCTGCTGCTGCTGGCCGCCCCGGTGTTCATCCTGGCGGTCAGTCCGGACACGGTGATGCTGTGGCCCGGACGGCCGGTCTCCGGCCCGCTGGACGGCTTCGCGGCGAGCGCCGCCGGTCTGCTCGGCCTGGTCGTCCTGGCCTACAGCGGCGCCCTGCTCGCCGGGGCCCAAGTGCGTCTCGCCCAGCAGCTGTTGGGCCTGCGGGACGCCGACCTGGGCGTCCGGGTGGTCGAACTCACCCGCTCCCGGGCCCGGTTGGCGGGCGCCTTCGAGGCCGAGCGCCGCCGGATCGAACGCGACCTGCACGACGGCGCGCAGCAGCAACTCGTCGCCCTGGGCATGACGTTGGGCCTGGCCGAACTCGAACTGCGCGGCCACGACACCCCCGCAACCGCCCTGGTCGCCCGGGCCCGCGGCGAGGCGAAGCTCGCCCTGGAGCAGCTGCGCACCCTGGTCCGCGGCATCCACCCGCAGGTCCTCACCGACCACGGACTCCCGGCCGCCGTCGCCGAGTTGGCGGCCCGGCACCCCGTCCCGGTGCTGGTCGACCTGCACCTGCCGCGGCGGCTGCCCGGCCCGGTGGAGAGCGCCGCGTACTTCACCGTCACCGAGGCGCTCACCAACGCCGCCAAGCACAGCGGCGCGGACGGGATCACCGTCCGCGGCACCCACGACGCGGGCGCGCTGCGGCTGTCCGTCACCGACAACGGCCGCGGCGGCGCCGACCCCGGCGCCGGAGCCGGCCTGCAGGGGCTCGCCGACCGGATCGCCGTCCTGGACGGGCGGCTCACCGTGACCAGCCCGCCCGGCGGGCCCACCCGCCTCGAACTGGAGGTCCCGTGCTGAGGATCGTGATCGCCGAGGACGCCGTCCTGCTCCGGGCCGGCCTGGTCGAACTCCTCGAACGGGTCGGCCACCGGGTGCCGGCCGCCGTCGGCGACGCCACCGCCCTGGTCCGCGCCGTCGACGCCGAACGCCCCGACGCGGTCGTCACCGACGTCCGGATGCCGCCCGGCCACCGCGACGAAGGACTGCGCGCCGCACTGGAGTTGCGCGGACGCCACCCCGGCCTGCCGGTCCTGGTGCTCTCCCAGTACGTGGCCACCGCGTACGCCACCCAACTGCTCGGCGCGGGCTCCGCCGACCGCGGCGGGCTCGGCTACCTGCTCAAGGACCGGGTACTGGAAGTCGGCGACTTCCTCGACGCACTGCAACGGGTCGCCGCCGGGCAGACCGTCATCGACCCCGAGGTGGTGCGCATCCTGCTCGCCCGGCACACCGCCGACGACCCGCTGCGCCGCCTCACCCCGCGTGAGCGGGAGGTGCTGGGCCTGATGGCCGAGGGCTGGAACAACCAGGCCATCGCCCAGCGGCTGACTGTCACCGAGGCGTCCGTGGTCAAGCACGCCGGGAACATCTTCATGAAGCTCGACCTGGACCCGGCCGAGGGCAACCGCCGGGTGCTGGCGGTCCTCGCCCACCTCAACCATGCTGCTGCGGACGGCAGTTGACCGGCCGAAACCCGAGAACCTAGCCGTCCCGCCCCGCCAGCATCCCCGCCAGCCGCCGGGCCGAGGCGTCCCAGGACCACTCCCGGGTCACCCACTCCCGCCCGGCCCGCCCGAACTCCCGCGCCCGGGAAGGGTCCTGGAGGAACTCCAGCACCGCCTCGGCGACCTCCCCGACCTGCCGCCCGTCGACCACCGTCCCGGTCCGGCCCGGCAGCACCGCGTCCGGCGCGCCGCCCGAACGCCCGGCGACCACCGGCAGCCCGCTCGCCGACGCCTCCAGGAAGACGATGCCCAGGCCCTCCGCCTCCAGCCCCGCCCGCCGGGTCCGGCACGGCATGGCGAAGACGTCCGCCGCCGCGTAGAACCGGGCGGTGTCCGGGTGCCCGTGCCCGCCCGCGAACACCACCGCGCCCGGCGGGCAGCGCCGGGCCAGCCGCCGCAGCCGCGCCCCGTCCGGCCCGTCGCCCACCAGCAGCAGCACGGCGTCCGGTATGTGACGGCGGATCAGCGGCAGCGCCCGGATCAGCACGTCCTGCCCCTTGCGCGGCACCAGCCGGGCCACGCACAGCACCACCGGCCGCCGCCCCAGCCCGTACCGTTCGCGCACCGCCCGCCGGTCCGCCGCCGAGGGCCGGAACACCGCCGGGTCCACCCCCGGCACCAGCCGCTCCAGCGCCGCCCCCGGCCCCAGCGCGGGCGCGATCCGGCGCCGGGTGTACTCGCCGAGGTACGTGACGGTGTCGCAGGACGCGCCGACCCGGCGCAGCACCCGGCGCGCCAACGGGGCCCGGGCCCACCACACTTCGTGCCCGTGCGTGGTCGCCACCAGCCGCCCGGCTCCGGCCTGCCGCAGTACCGGGGCCAGCGCCGGGGCCATCGCCGCGAGCGGCGCCGCCGCCCCGAACCAGACCCGGTCGCACCCGTGCTCGGCCGCCAGCTCCACCGCCCGCCGGGCCGTTCGCGCCGTCGGCAGCAGCATCCGCACCGGCTCCCGCACCACCGGGAACGGCAGCCCCGCGTCGAACGCCGCCGCCCCCGGCTCGGCCGAGGTCAGCACCACCACCCCCTGCCCGGCCAACCGGACGGCCATCGCGTGCACGAAGGTCTCGATGCCGCCCTGCCGGGGCGGGAAGTCGTTGGTGACGATCAGGGTGGTGCCCACGGAGGCGTCCTCTCCAAGAGTCGACAAAGCAGTAAATTCCCTTCATGACAGGGGTGTTGCGGGCAGGCGGCAGCACAGCCGCGCACCCGGCGGGGGAGCGGCCGGACCGCAGAGCAGGGCTCGGCCGGAGGGCCGGACTGCGGGACGGGGTTCAGGTGGGTGGGTGTCGCCGGGCCGCGAGGCGGACGAAGGCGGACAGGAGCAGCGGCAGCACAGCCGCGCGCCCGACGGGGGAGCGGCCGGACCGCAGAGCAGGGCTCGGCCGGAGGGCCGGACTGCGGGACGGGGCTCAGGCGGGTGGGTGCCGCCGGGCCGCGAGGCGGACGAAGGCCGACAGGAACAGTGGTAGCGCCAGGTAGCCGAAGCGTCCGGCGGGGGCGAGCAGGAAGGCCAGCGCCAGCCCGGTTGCCAGCCGGTCGGCGGCCGCGACCGCGCAGCGGGGCGGGCGGAGCAGTAGGGAGAGCCCCACCGCCGCCCCGCCGAGCAGCAGCAGCCCGACGGCCGCACCCCACCCGGCCGGGCCGAGGTCCGCGAGCAGCCGGCCCGGCAGCGGGCTGGCCGCCGGGGTGGGCCACGGGCCCCGGCCGAGCGGGAACGCGAAGACCTGGCGCAGCATCGGCCCCGGCGCGCACAGCAGCCATGGCAGCACCAGCAGCGCCGTCCCGGCCGCCGCGAGCCCGGCGCAGCGCAGCGCCGCTCGCCGCCCGGTGGTTGCCGCGAGCAGCGCCACCACCACGGCGACGGCGGGCCAGGCCGTCCACTTGAGTGCGCCCGCGGCGGCCAGCGCCAGCCCCGCCCCGGTCGGCCGCCCGGCCGCGCCGAACGCCAGGGCCAGGCAGAGCAGCCCGGTCAGCGGCAGATCGACCCCGCTGGCCGCCAACGCCAGCGCCACCGGCGGCGACGCCACCAGCGCCACCACCCCGGTCCCCGCGTCCGCCGCCCCCGACGGGACGTCAGCCCCCGCCCCGGCCCCCGGCAGCGGCCCGGCCCCCCACCCCGCCCCGACCAACAC
>NZ_JOGH01000183.1:0-8687 GCF_000721345.1 Kitasatospora sp. NRRL B-11411
CCCGCCCCCGTCCGCCCCCGCACCGACGCGAATCGGCCGATCCCCCGCGTCCTGACTGCTCAACCCCGTCCTGGCATATGCTGCCGGGTGGTCAGGGACGACCACCACCCACCCTCGCAGGAGTGCCCGATGAGCGATCACGACACCGACCGCAGCGCGCCCCCGATCCCGATCGGCGTCATCGGGCTCGGCGACATCGCGCAGAAGGCCTACCTGCCCGTCCTCACCGCCCAACCCGGCCTCGACCTGCGCCTGATGACCCGCGACCGGGCCAAGCTCGACCGGATCGGCGACGCCCACCGCATCCCGTTCCGCACCACCGACCTCGGCGAACTGATCGACTCCGGCATCCGCGCCGCTTTCGTCCACGCCGCCACCGACCAGCACGTCCCGATCGTCGAGGAACTGCTCACCCGCGGCGTCGACGTCTACGTCGACAAACCGCTCGCCTACGACCTCGACGGCGCCCGCCGCCTCGCCGACCTCGCCACCCACACCGGCCGCTCCCTGCTGGTCGGCTTCAACCGCCGCCACGCCCCCGGCTACCTGCTCGCCGCCGAACGCCCGCGCGACCTGATCGTCCTGCAGAAGCACCGCGAGGGCCTCCCCGAACGCGCCCGCACCCTGGTCTACGACGATTTCATCCACGTCGTCGACAGCCTGCGCTTCCTCGTCCCCGGCGAGATCGAGCACGTCGACGTCCGCTCCCGCACCCGCGACGGCCTGGTCGAACACGTCGTCCTCACCCTCGCCGGCCGCGGCTTCACCGCCCTCGGCATCATGAACCGCGTCTCCGGCTCCACCGAGGAGATCCTCGAAGTCTCCGGCGCCGACTCCAAGCGCGAGGTCCACAACCTCGCCGAAATCATCGACCACCGCGGCCAGCCCACCATCCGCCGCCGCGGCGACTGGGTCCCCGTAGCCCGCCAACGCGGCATCGAACAGGTCGTCCTGCACTTCCTCGAAGCCCTCCGCGCCGGCAAGACCCTCGACGCCACCGACGCCCTGCGCACCCACGAACTCTGCGAACTCATCGTCAACCGCATCGAATCCGAATCCGGATCCGCCTGACCGACATCCGTCCCCCGTCTCTCCGTCCGCCCTGCCCGCACCCGCGGGCGGGGCGGCTCGGCTACGATGCCCGCAGGCCGTGACTGGCGCACGGGTGGAGCACCACCGGGGAGCGGCCGAGCCAACCGCTGCCGCGCGCCTGGGCGAACTCACCCCGAGTCCCAGGAGCCGCACCCGTGACCGGATCCCCCCGCCCCGCCCGCCTGATGGACGGTACCGCCCTCGCCCGCCGCCTCACCGACGAGACCACCGCCGCCGCCACCGCCCTCCACCGGCGCACCGGCACCACCCCCTGCCTGGCCACCGTCCTGGTCGGCGAGGACCCGGCCTCCGTCACCTACGTCCGGATGAAGCGCAACCGCTGCACGCAGGCCGGCATCCGCTCCCGCCACCTCGCCCTCCCCGCCGCCACCAGCACCGCCCGACTCGTCGACACCATCGGCGAGTTGTCCGCCGACCCGGACGTCCACGGCATCCTGCTCCAGCACCCCGTCGGCCCGCACCTCGACGAACGCGCGGCCTTCGAGGCGATCGCCCCCGCGAAGGACGTCGACGGCGTGACCACGCACTCCTTCGCCGCGATGGGCTTCGGCCTGCCCGGCTTCGTCTCCTGCACCCCCGGCGGCATCATGCGCCTGCTCGACGAGTACCGGGTCGAGTTGAGCGGCAAGCACGCCGTCGTGGTCGGCCGCAGCGCCATCCTCGGCAAACCGGCCGGCCTGCTCCTGCTCGGCCGCGACACCACCGTCACCTACTGCCACTCCCGCACCCGCGACCTGCCCGCCCTGCTCCGCGAGGCCGACGTCCTGGTCGCCGCGGTCGGGAAGCCCGACTTCATCCGCGGCGAGCACCTCAAGCCCGGCGCGGTCGTCGTCGACGCCGGCTACAACCCCGGCAACACCGGCGACGTCCACTTCGCGTCCGCCCGCGAACGCGCCGGCCTGATCACCCCCGTCCCCGGCGGCGTCGGCCCGATGACCATCGCCGTCCTGCTCGCCCAGACCGTCCGGGCCGCCACCCGCCAACTCGGCCTCGACTGATCCCGTTCGGACAGCCCCGGCCCCGCCCGGCCCGAGGGCTGTCCGACCCGCCCGCTACCGTCGCCCCCGACGAACCCCCGGCGGAGACGGACGAGTGACGGTGAACGGCGAGACCCCGCAGCAGCGCACCGCCCGGCGGGCCGTGCTGGACCACCTGCTCGCGCTGATCGCCGGCTCGCCGTGGGCCGAGGCGCTGGTGCTGCGCGGCAGCATGGTGATGCCCGCCTGGGTGGGCCAGGCCGCCCGCGAGCCCGCCGACCTGGACTGGATCGTGCTGCCGTCCCGGCTCGTCCCCGTCGACGAGCTCGATCCGTACCCCTACCTGCCCGACCTGGCGGCCGCCCAGCAGTGGCCCGAGGCCGCGGACGGCGCGGGCGGGTACGAGATCTGGCGGCACGAGGAGTTCGACACCCGCGGCCTGCGGGTCCGCCTCCCGCCCGAGGGCCTCGCCTGGGTGCTGGAGGACGAACCCGAGGACGAGGGACCGGAGGAGACGCTCCGCCGGCTCGTCACCCGCCACCCGCGCCCCGCCCCCGGCATCACCCTCCACCCCGACTCCGTCCGCACCAACGGCAGTTGGGCCTACGCGTACGACGACGGCCGGCCCGGCGTACGGGTCGCCCTGCGCTGGACGGCGGAGTGCGGCGGCGACGGCGGGGCCGCCGTCGAGGGCGAGGTCACCGTCGACTTCGCCCGCGACGAGCGGCTGCCCGAACCGCCCGTCCGCACGGCCGTCCCGCGCGGCGACGGCACCGGCGCGACCACCGTGCGGACCGCGAGCCGGGAACTCTCGCTCGCCTGGAAACTGCTCTGGCTGCACGCCGACGGCACCCGCGCCCGCGCCAAGGACCTGTACGACGCCGTCCTGCTCGCCGAACTCTGCGCCCACACCCTCGACCCCGCCCTGCTGCACCGCGTCCTCGCCCGCGAGCCCGGCCACCCCGGCCACTCGGACCACCCCGGCCACCCCGGCCACCCGGGCGACCCCGGCACCCTCCGCCCCGCCGTCCCGCCCGCCGACTGGGACGCCCTGCGCGCCGCCCACCCCGGCATCCACGGCACCGCCGCCGACTGGCTGGCCCGCCTGCGCACCGCGCTCGCCGCCACCGCCACCGCCGCACCGCACTGACGCCCCGTCAACTGCCGCACCGAAAAAGGGAAGCGCCCGCGCCGCCCCCGGCGTTACGTTGGCCGGATGCGTCTGACCAAGTATGCCCACGCCTGCGTCCGGATCGACTCGCCCGACGGAGACCGCTCCGTCCTGATCGACCCGGGGTGCTGGACCGAACCGAAGGCGTTCGACGGCGTCCGGGCGGTGCTCTACACGCACGCGCACGCCGACCACCTCGACCCCGAGCTGCTGGCCGCCGCCCGCGCCGCCGACCCGGAGCTGGAGGTGTACACCCACCCCGAGCTCGCGGCCGAACTCGCCGCCCACCCCGCCCTGGCCGGCCCCGCACCCACCGCCGTCCGCACGGGGGAGTCCTTCGAGGCCGGCGGCTTCGCGGTGCGCGCCGTCGGCGGCCGGCACGCCC
Organism: Kitasatospora sp. NRRL B-11411; assembly: GCF_000721345.1. Lineage (NCBI taxonomy): Bacteria > Bacillati > Actinomycetota > Actinomycetes > Kitasatosporales > Streptomycetaceae > Kitasatospora > Kitasatospora sp. NRRL B-11411. The sequence goes on from NZ_JOGH01000183.1 coordinate 3,647, forward strand.
AGGTCATCGACGCCCACCCGGACTGCGCGAACCTCGGCTACCTGGTCGAGGGCGTCTACCATCCCGGAGACTCCCTGCACGTCCCGCGTGGCCACGACGGCCGCGCCGAGGACGTCCGTGCCCTGCTGCTCCCCGCCTCCGGCCCGTGGCTGAGCCTGCGGGAGGCGATCGAGATGGTCCGCGCCGTCCGTCCGGAGCGCGCCTTCCCGATCCACGACGCCAACCTGAGCCCGATCGGCGCCGAGAACTTCGACGGCTGGCTGGAGGGGGAGTCCGCCACCCGCTACGCCCGGATCGCGCTCGGCGAGTCCGCCGTCCTGGACTGAACCGGGCCCCCGGCCCCTCGCCTCCCGGCCTCCCCCCCCCGGCGGTCCGCGGCCGGCCCGAGCCGCCGCGGACCGCCCGCGCTCACTGGCCCATCACGTACCGGACGGTCGGGCCGGTGGTCCAGCCGCCGTCCACCGCGAGCTCGGCGCCGGTGATGTAGGACGCGGCGTCGGAGAGCAGGAAGACGGTGGCCGAGGCGATCTCGGGCGCCTCGCCGACCCGGCCCATCGGGGTGTTGGGGTAGTTGCCCTCGCCGCGCTGGATCCCGGTGGACGCCGTCATCGGGGTGTAGGTCATGCCCGGGTGCACGGAGTTCACCCGGATCCGGTCCACGCCCAGCTCCACCGCGCCGATCTTGGTCAGGCCGCGCACCCCCCACTTGGACGCGCCGTAGCCCGCCGTCAGCGCCAGGCCCATCAGGCCGGCCGCCGAGGAGATGTTCACCACCGAACCGCCGCCCGCCGCCCGCAGCGCGGGGATCACCGTCTTCATGCCGATGAACACACCGGTCAGGTTGATGTCCAGGACCTTGCGGAAGTGCTCCACCGACTCCTCGGCCAGGAAGCTCCCGGTGGAGATGCCCGCGTTGTTCACCAGCCCGTGCACCGCCCCGAACTCGGCCTGCGCGTAGGCGATCACGTCCGCCCAGTCCTGCTCCGAGGTGACGTCGTGGTGCCGGTACCGGGCCCGCTCGCCCAGCTCCGCGGCGACGGCCTCGCCGTCCGCGTCCAGGACGTCCGTGATCAGCACGTTCGCCCCCGCCCCGACCGCCTGCCGGGCGGTCTCCGCGCCCAGGCCCCGGGCCCCGCCGGTGATGACGACGGTCTTGCCGGACAGCTCGCTCATGACTTGCTCCTTGGTACTCGCCCTGCGGGCACGGGCCTCGTGGGCCCTCGTTGTTCCATCGGTACGTCCCCCGCCGGCATCCGGCCCGCGGACACCGGCGGCCCCGCACCCGTCGCGTCGGCCGGGTGCGGGGTGGAGGGGATCAGGGGACCGGCGCGGTCAGCAGGCCGGTGCAGACGGCGACGAGGTCGGCGAGGTACGCCCGGTCGTCGCTCAAGGTGGGCTCGCCCTCGGCCAGCTGCCGGGCGCGTTCGGCCAGCGCGGCCCCGATCAGGGTCAGCGCCAGGTCGATCCGCTCCAGCCGGACCGGCTCGGGGGCCAGCGGGATCAGCGGCGTCTCCAGCGCCAGGATCAGCCGCCAGTACAGCGTCCCGGCCAGCCCCGCGTGCGGGCGCCGCTCGCGGATGCCGCTGCGGTGGCTGACCTGGGTGGAGATCCGCAGGCAGTCCCGCCCGCGCTCGGTGCGCAGCTCGGTGGACTCCGCGTCGACCAGCGCCCGGAGCAGCTCGCCCAGCGAACGCCCCTCCGGCTTCGGCAGCCGCTCGGCGAGCGCCTGCTCGGTGCGCCGCTGGCGCTCGGCCATCACCGCGTCCAGCAGCCCCTCGCGCGAACCGAAGTGGTACTGCACCGCGGACGGGTTCGCCTGCCCGGCCCCCCGCACCACCTCGCGCAGCTGCGCGCCGTGCACGCCCCGCGCCGCGAACGCCCGTTCGGCGGAACGGATCAGCAGTGCCCGGGTGGAGCCGCTGTCACCGCCGGTCGACTTCGTTGCCATGCCTCCACATTAATGCTCGCCATTATTAATGTCGAGCATCAGGGCAGCTGGCGGGGGCTGCGCCCGTCCGGGTAGCGCCTGGGAGCTGGCTGGGAACCCCGGCGCGCGGCAGGAGGAATCTCCAAGCCGCCCTTGCTAGCTTCGTGACGCATGATCGACTCGTCCCACCTGGCAGCCCGGTCACGCTCCCTGGCGCTCCACCTGCTGTCCCGGCTCAGACTCCGACACCTCGCCTGGCCGCTGTTCGCGGTGGCGCTCTGGCGCTACCTGGTGGTGTACGGCCTGCCGTACGCCAACGACGTGGTCTTCCTCTGGCTGATCGCCGCCCTGGTCGCGGCCTCCGTACACAGCGGCGGCCGCAAGGGCTGGCTGCACGTCCTGCGGGACTGGGTCCCGGTGATGGCCGTGGTCTGGACGTACTCCCTGCTCCGGGGCTACGGCGCGCACACCCCCTGGAAACCGCACTACGCCCCGCAGATCGCCTTCGACGAGGTGCTCGGCTTCGGCGAGACCTGGACCGTCCGCCTGCAGGACTGGCTGTACCACCCCGGCCGGCCGCAGTGGTACGACTACGCGGCCGTCACCGTCTACATGACGCACTTCTTCGCGGTGTTCGTGATCCTCGCCGTGCTGTGGAAGCGCAACCACGCCCGGTTCCGGCACTTCCTCGGCTGCTACCTGGCGATCACCGCGATCGGCTTCGTCACCTACGTGCTCTACCCGGCCGACCCGCCGTGGCTGGCCGCGCTGGAGAACCACATGCCGGCCGTCAGCCGGATAGTGTCCACCGTCCTCGACAGCAGCGGCCTCCACCGGGCCGGCACCATCTTCGAGAACGGCAGCAAGTTCGCCAACGACGTCGCCGCGATGCCCTCGCTGCACGCCGCCTACCCGATGATGATCGCCCTGGTCTTCTGGCCCCGGGCGAGCCGCGGACTGCGCGTCCTGCTCGCCGCGTACCCCCTGGCGATGGCCTTCACCCTGGTCTACGGCGCCGAGCACTTCATCATCGACATCCTGGTCGGCTGGGCCTACGCCTGGGCGATGGTCACCCTGGTCAACCGCTTCGTCGCCCGCCGCGCCGCGGCCCGGGCCGCGAAGGAGACCGCGACCGTCCCGGCGGCCGCCGAACCGGCCGTCCCGGTCGGCTGAGGACGAGCTCCCTCCCACCCGCGGGCCCCGGCCCCGGTCCCGGCAAGGTGGTGCCGGAACCGGGGCCTCTTGCGTCCCCGGCGGCGGCTCCCGCGGGCCGTCCGGAAGCCGATGAACGAATTCCGGGAACTCGCTGGGCGTTCACTGGGAATCGAACCTCCCCGTGTTCGGGCTGGTGGGCCGCCCGAGTGAACCTGACGGCCCGTCAGAGATGGTCGTTCCGGGGTGATCGGGCGGGAGCGGTGAAGGCTTTGCCAATCCGTGGCGGAGTCTTGTTCCGCACCCCGGTAGCGTCGTGCGGAACCCAGCAGGAGGACCCACCATGGCCGCACCCCACGCCCCGTCAGCGCCCGGCGCGCGCCCCCGACCCGCCGGCCGGCCGACGGCCCGATGATCTCCGGCCACCTCGCCGTACCCGCCCTCTGGGCGGTCCTGACCCCGCTCGGCGTCCTGCTCTCCGGTGTCGGCCTGGCCTCCACCATCCGGATCCGCCCGGGCACCGACCGCCCCCGCGACCACCTGCTCGGCCCGCTGCTGATCGCCACCGGCATCCTGGTCGCCGGCTTCGGCCTCTGGATGCTCTGACCCCGGCCCGGCCCCGGCCCCGCCCCGGCCCCGCGCGGACTCAGCGGCCGCCCGCCGCACTGCCCCCGCCGCGGCTCTCGGACTCGACGTGCTCGACGTGCTCGACGTGCGCGACGCGCTCAGTGAACTCGGCGCCGACGTTGCTCCAGTCGAACTCGGCCCGCCACGCCGTCCGCCCCTGCGACCAGCCGACCAGCGCGTTCACCACCTTCGGGAGCGAGACCGTCAGGGTCCGGTAGTGCTCGGCGGGCACCCCGTCGCGGTACTCCAACTGGTAGACGCCGTTCTCCTGGAGCCGCACCTGCGCGTACCAGTCGCCCTCCGGCTCGTCCGCACCGAACCGCTCGACGATCAGGTGGGAGTCCCCGCGCTGCATGTTCGCCACCAGCCGGCTCAGGGCCGCCGGCCCGGGGTCGCGCATCGACAGTCCGCGCTCGGTCATCGCGTGAAGCATGCGTGGAGCATGCCGCACCTCACCGACAACACGGCCACCGGGGCCCGACCGGTTCCACCCCGGCGTACTCCGGCGAGCTCCGCAACTACCGCCGGACGGCCAGGAGTTGACGCCGAGACCGCCGCCGGCCAGGCCCTCTCCCGCCCGTGCCGGGGGGTCGACCGCCGGACACCCGTCGAGCAGACTGGGCCGGATGACGACACGACCCACTCCCCGGGAAGACCTCCGCGCGGTCCTCTTCGACTCGGGCGGCGTCCTGATGCGCCCGATCGGCGGCCGCTGGAACCCCCGCGCAGACTTCGAACCGACCGTCCTGGCCCACGCACCCGCCACCACCCCCGAACGGTTCGCGGCCGCCATTGCCGCGGGCGACCGCTTCCTCGCCGCCACCTCGTCGACCCCGGCGACCGACGACTACCACCGCCTGCTGCTCCACCACCTCGACGTGCCCCCGACCCCGGAACTCCTCGCCGACCTGCGCCGCGAACTCCCACCGGCCGCCCTCTTGGAGACCTACCCCGACGTCCTGCCCACCCTGGAGGAACTCGCCCGCCGCGGCGTCCGGATGGCCGTGGTCTCCGACGCCTGGCCCAACCTCCCCACCCTGCACGCGGGCCTGGGCATCGACCGCTTCTTCGAGGCGTACGCGATCTCCGCCGTCCTCGGCTGCAACAAGCCGGACCCGCGGATGTACCACCACGCCAGCACCGCGCTCGGACTCGCCCCGCACCACTGCCTGTTCGTCGACGACGACCCGACGCTGGTCGCCGCCGCCCTCGCCCTCGGCTACACCGGCCGCACCCTCTCCCGCGACACCCCGTCCCCACCCCCGCCTCCGTCCCCGCCTCCGCCGGAGTCCCGACCATCACCTCCCTGACCGACCTGCTGCCCCTCTTCTGACC
>NZ_JOGH01000184.1:0-8676 GCF_000721345.1 Kitasatospora sp. NRRL B-11411
CGTCGGGGGGCCGGACCGGGCGGGGGCGGGGGCGGGGGCCGCGGGAGGAGGGGGGAGTGTCGGGGCCGCGGATGAAGGCGAAGGCGAGCAGGAACATGACGGTGGCGGCGACGGAGTCCAGCCAGTAGTGGTTCGCCGTGCCGACGATCACGGTCAGGGTGGTCAGGGGGTGCAGGAGCCAGAGCCAGCGCCAGCGGGAGCGGGTCGCGGCGATCAGGCCGATGGCGACCATCAGGGCCCAGCCGAAGTGCAGGGAGGGCATGGCGGCGAACTGGTTGGAGAGGTGGTCCGTGGTCGGCGGGCCGTACACCGAGGGGCCGTAGAGGCGGCCGGTGTCCTCGAGCCCGGTGGAGGTGAGCATCCGGGGCGGGGCCAGCGGGAAGACGAAGGGCAGGATCAGCGCGACCGAGGTGACGGCGGCCAGCACCCGGCGGGCCCACAGGTAGTGGGCGGGTCTGCGAAGGTAGAGCCAGACCAGGAACAGGACGGTGGCCGGGAAGTGCACGGTCGCGTAGTAGACGTTCGCCAGGTGGACCACGGTCTCGTCGCGCAGCAGCAGCGACTGCACGGCGTCCTCGCCCGGCAGGTGGACGGCGCGCTCCAGGCCCCAGACCCGGTCGGCGTTGTGGAAGGCCGCGGTGGTGCGGCCGATGGCCAGTCGGCGGCCGAACTTGTAGACCAGGAACAGTCCGACGACGAGCAGGAGCTCCCGGACCAGCGGCGGCCGGGGTATGCCCCCGGCCGGGGCTCCGGCGGATTCCGTGCGGGCGGGCAACCCCTCCCCCCTTACCGGCGGGCCGTGATCTTGGACCGCGCGTGCGAGTGCCGATACGCTGACGTATCGATACAGTCGCGTATCGATACGTTTGTGCAGTGTACATACGGCGTTCGCCGCACCGACACCCCGGGCAGGGCGGGCCGCACCAGGCCCGCCGGGGACGGATGCTGGACGGAGGGCGGGGGCACCGGAGGAGCGGGAGGAGGCGGACGGCATGCGGGAGGCCGAGTCGGGGTGCGCCCCGTCCCGTTCGAAGATCACGTCCGAGCGCGAGCGGGAGTTCTTCGAGGCCGTGCTCGACGAGGTCCGCACCCACGGCTACGAGGCCGTCACCATGGAGGGCGTGGCCGCCCGCACCCGGTGCGGGAAGTCGACGCTGTACCGGCGCTGGCGGACCAAGGCCCGGTTCGTCGCGGCCGCGCTGCGGGCCGACCGGCAGCCGCGCTGCGCGGGCATCGACACCGGTTCGCTGGCCGGCGACCTCCGCCTGGTGGCCGCGGCCGCCGGGGCGTGGTCGGACCGGGACACCCCCCTGCTGCAGGCCCTCGGGTACGCCGTCATGACCGACGACGACCTCCGGGACGCGGTGCGGGAAACGGTGATCGCCCCCGAGGTCGCCGCCCTGGAGGACGTCCTGCGGCGCGGGGTGGAACGGGGCGAGGTCCCGGCCGGCCACCCCGCCCTCGAGTTCGTCCCTGGCATGATCTTCGGCATGACCCGCATCCGGCCGCTCATCGCCGGACGTCCCGCCGACGCGGACTACCTGACCCGCTACGTGGAGTCCACCGTCCTGCCCGCGCTCGGCCTGGCCTGAGACCCGGGCCTGAGAGCCTGGCCTGAGACCCGGGCCTGAGACCCGGCGGGCCGGGCCCGAGCGGCGGGCGGGGAGAACGAGCGAGGGGCACGAGGGACACGAGGGGATGCGGGGACGGGCGATGGAGCGGGTACTGGCCGATCTGACGGGGGACGCCGACGCGTTCGCCGAGGCGCTGGCGGAGCGCACCGCGCGGGTGTTCCGGCCCGCCGGGTGGCCCGCCGGGCTGCCCCGGGCCGCGGAGTTGGCGGCCGTGCTGAACGGCGGCCTGCTGCGGGTGCCGTACGTGGAGATGGTGCAGGACGGCGCGGTCCTCGCACCCGAACGCTTCTGCAGCGTCCGGACGGTGGCCGGCCGGCCCGAGGACGGGTGGGCCGACCCGGGGCGGATCGCCGCCCTGCTGGCCGAGGGCGTCACCCTGCTGCTGCCGCAGCTCGACCAGTGGTACGCCCCGGTGCGGGCGCTGGCCGCCGGCCTCGCGCTCGGGCTCGGCCGCCGCACCGAGGCGTTCTGCTTCGCCACCGCCGCCGGCGGACGCGGGCTGAAGGTGCACCGCGACGACGCGGACGTCCTGGTCGTCCAGCTCACCGGGGAGAAGGAGTGGACCGTCCACCGGCCGCCCGCGGACGGGCACTGGCAGCCCGGACTCGTCCCCGCACCCGGGCCGGTGGCCCTGCGCACCGTCCTCGCCCCGGGCCAGGCGCTGTACGTCCCGCGCGGGGCACCGCACGCGGCGACGGGCCGTCAGGGGCTGTCGGTGCACCTGTCGTTCACCGTCCGGGAACCCGGCACCGGGCGGCTGCACGCGGCGCTCGGCGAGCACCTGGCCGCCGCCCCGCTCGGCACCGGCCTGCCCGAACGCCCGCTGCCGGAGGACGAGTTGCTGGCCGCGGCGGCCGAGGTGCTGCGCCGCGGCCGCGAACGGCTGGCCGCACTCACCCCGGAGGACCTGCTCCGCCTCGCCCGGGGACCGCTCCCGGACCCGGACGTCCCGCCGCCGCCGCGCCGGTCGGGCGACGATTCCGGGCAGTGGCCACCAGGTTCGACAAGTCGGCCAGCCGCTACCGGGCCGGCGCCGTCCTCGCCTCGCTGATCCTGTGGCGGCGAGCCGAAGCGCAATGACCCACCACCAGATCGATTACGAGACACGGCCCAGAGCCTCGCCGGGGGCCGGTGGTCAGGCGCGGGGCGCGGCCGGGGTGCGGGCGGCGAGGAGGCGGCCGGCGCCGATCAGGCCGGAGTCGTCGTCGGCGGCGCCGAGGACGACGAGCCGGCCGATCTCCTCGGGGGTGAGGCCGAAGCAGCCGAGGCGGTGGAGTTCGGCGGTGAGGAGTTCGGCGTAGCGGGGGCCGATGGCGAGGGCGAAGCCGCCGATCAGGACGTGGCGGCGGATGCCGATGGCGGTGAAGACGGCGGTGATGGCGGAGGCGAGGGCGGTGATGCCGCTGCGGAGGGCCTCGGTGGCGAAGGGGTCGTCGGCGCGGACGGCGGCCACCAGGGCGTGGTTGTCGAGGAGTTCGGGGTCGGGGGCGGTCGCGGCCAGGGCGGAGCGGGCGTAGCCGTCGGGGTCGGCGTGGGCGGCGCGGCGGGCGGCGGCGAGGGCGCCGCGGCCGGAGGCGACGGCGCCGAGGTGGCCGCGGCCGCCGCAGTCGCAGGGCGGGGCCTGGGGGGAGGTGTCGACGGTCCAGTGGCCGAGTTCGCCGCCGTGGCCCTCGGTGTCGAGCAGGACCTCGCCCGCGCGGTAGACCTTGTTGCCGATGCCGGAGCTGACGGTGATCAGGCAGAACGGCTGGTCGTCGGCGGGGTCGACGTAGCGCCAGACGGCGGCGGTGAGGTCGTTGACCACGACGACGGGCAGGCCGAGCCGTTCTTCCAGCAGCTGCCGGACGGGGAGTTGCCCGCCGGGTCCGCCCCAGACGGTGGGAGCGGCGAGGGCTCGGCCGTCGGCGCTGACGGGGCCGGCGAAGGCGACGGCGACGGCGGTGCTGCGGTGGCGTTCGACGGCTTCGGCGGCGAGTTCGGCGACCTGGCGGAGGACCCGGGTCTGGAGTTCGGCGACCGGGAGGTCGGGGTGGGCGGCTATGCCGTCGGTGGGGACGCGGCGGATGTCGGTGACGGTGTCGTCGCCGAGTCCGTAGCGGGCGGTGCGCAGGGTGGTGCCGCCGAGGTCGATGACGGTGAACGCAGGGTCGGACAAGGGTTGCTCCCCGGGCTTTGGGTGGTGCTGGGGCGGCGTCGTGGTGCGCGGTTCGGGCCCGCGGCCGCCCGCCGCGGCGTGATCGTACACGGCCCGGCCGAAATATGGGAGCGCTCCCACATCGGGTTCCCGGCCCCCCGGGGCCCGGCGGCGGCCCCGGCCGGCCTCCCCGGAACGGACCGTCACCCGGAACCAAGGAGCAGCCAAGGACCAAGGAAGGGAAGGGAGTTCGGTGAGCGGGAACGGCCCCGGCGGAGTGCGGACAACTCCGTTTCCACTGTCGGGGCGAAGGTCTACATTTGTTCTCCGACCTCGCCTCGGGCCTGGGTCGGCGCGGCCCGGATCCGGGCCGCGGGGCGGCGGCTACGGGGGTGGCGGATGGCGTCTGGTGCGGTGCGCGGGGGCGCGGGGATCGGCGGGGTGCGGACCACCGCCAAGTACGAGGTGGACGCGCTGGTCCAGGACTTGGTGGCGCAGTTCAGCGCGGCCCGGCTGCCGATGCCCGTGGTGGTGCTGTACGCGCAGGAGGACGATCCGGAGCTGGACGCCGAGGTCCGGTCGGTGGTCCGGGCGGTGCAGGAGGCGCAGGAGGGCGGCGACCTGCCGCACCGCTCGGTGCCGCACACCGCCGAGGGCGATCCGCACGAGAACGCGATCGCCGTGCTGGACGGCCTGGCGAAGGGCCCGTGGGCGCGCCGCGGCCCGTCCTGGTACCGGGGCTACCCGGCGCCGCGCTCCCGACTGGTGGCCGCGATCGAGGCCGCCACCCGGCACGTCCTGGACGGCTCCACCGGCACCCCCAGCACCCCTGGCTCCACCGCCTCCACCAGCGCCGCGGGAGCGGAGGGCGCGGAGGGCGCGGCCGCGGGCGGTCCGGCCGGGCGGCCGGTCGACGAGCTGGTGGAGGCGGTGCTGGCCCGGCTGCGCGACCTGCACTGGCGGCCCGAGCCGCGGACGGCCGGGAGCGAGTGGCAGCGGCTGCTGTCGCCGGTGCTGAACTCCACCACGCTGATCGGGGCGTTCGTCCTGGCGGCGCTCACCAGCCTGCTGACCCAGGCGACCTGGCAGCTGGTCGCGGCGGTGCTGCTGGCGGCGGTCGCGGTGCTGGGGGCGACCGGCTGGGTGCGGCGCAACACGGCGCCGCTGTCCTGGCTGGGGCCGGCCAGCCGGTGGTTCGCCACCACCACGTTCCTGGCGGCCTCGGGGCGGCAGGCGGCGGCCTGGTCGCTGTGGCGGCCCCGGATGTCGTGGGACGTGACGCAGGCCCGGGCCCGCGAGGTGGCCGGGGAGATCCTCAAGGCCCAGCTGCCCGGCACCCCGGCCCCGGACCGGGACCGCGCCCAGCAGTTCCACCTCCAGCTGCGCACCCTCGCGCTGCTGGAGGACCTGCGCCGGGCGCACCGCTCCTGGGCGCCGGACGCCCGGGGCCGCAAGCGGCGCGTCCCGCCGGTGGTCTTCGTGCCGCGGGCGGACGCCGGGAGCGGGGCGCTGCGGGTGCTCGGCGCGATCTCGGACGTGCGCAGCCGCCGCAGCGAGCAGGACCCGCTGCTGGTGCTGGCGGCCGTCGCGCACGCCGACGTGGCGGCCTGGCTGGAGGACGGCCACACCGCGCCGGTCGGGGCGCACCCGCCGGGGGCGCGGCGCGGCCCGTACGAGGACTGGGTGAGCGACCTGCGGGTGCGGCAGGCGCCGAGCCGGGGGCGGGCGCTGGCGTGGACGCTGCCGGTGCGGCTGACCAGGCTGCAGTTGCAGGCGGGCGAGACCACCCGGCTGGCGCCGGTGCCGGTGGGCCGCTCCTGGTGGTTCCTGTGGTCGCGCTGGTCGGTGCTGCTGGCGCTGGTGCTGGTGGCGGCCGGGGCGGGGCTGCGGGTGCAGCAGCTGTCCGGGCAGTACTGCGAGGCCCGGCTGGTGGGTTCGAACCCGGACGCGGTGTGGCGCACCGGCCCGGGCGGGACGCGGGAGTGCATCGGCGTGGCCACCGGTTCGGTGACCTTCGCGGGCGCGGGCGGCATCCGGCTGGACGGCGCGCTGCCCGGTGCGGGCGCCCCCGGGCGCACGGGGGCGGACCTCGGGCTGCGGGAGCTGGAGGACGCGATCCGCCGCGAGAACGAGCGGGTGGCGGCGCTGCCGGACGTCAGGTACGTCACGGTGGTGTACGCGGGTTCGCTGACCACCGCGGCCGGGCAGGACGGGCGGGCGCTGAACAGCCTGAAGGAGCTGGCGGGCGTCCACCTCGCGCAGGCCCGCAACAACGAGGGCGACCCGTTGAAGATCAAGGTGCTGGTCGCCAACGGCGGGCAGGACATGTACTTCCAGACCGAGATGGTGCACCGGATCGTGGCCCTGGCCGCCCGGGACCGCTCGATCGCGGGCGTGGTGGGCCTGGGCCGGGACACCTCCGACAGCGGTTCCGCGCTGACCCTGCTCCAGCAGGCCGGCCTGGCCGTGGTCAGCACCACCAACTCGGCCAGCTACCTGGCCGGCGACCACGTCAACTACTTCGGCCTGGCCGCCACCGACGAGGAGGAGGCGAAGGCGCTGGGCCTGATCGTCAAGGCCCTGGACGTCCCGCCGCAGGACCGCTGGGCGGCCGTGCTGACCCGCACGCCCACGCCCGACGACCGCTACAGCCCCGAGCACGCCCGGTACGGCAGCGCGATGCTCGCCGCGGCCGGGTACCAGCTGATCGGCGGCCGGCCGCTGGAGTACGGCCTGACCAGCAACGGCGACCCGGACTACGAGACGGCGCTGGCCACCACCTGCCGCGGCGAGCACCCGCCCGCCGTGCTGTACCTGGCCGGCCGGGCCGACGACGTCAACCAGCTGATGCGCCGGCTGGCCGACGACAAGGGCTGCGCCCGGCCGCTGACCGTGCTGACCGGCGACGACCTGACGAAGGCCCAGTTCCGCACCGGGGGGACGACCATCGCCCCGCAGGCCACCCTGTACTACACCGCGCTGAGCGACCCGGCCGCGACGGCCCGCGGCTCGGACCTGGCGGAGACCGCCGCGAGCGTCCTGCACCTGGTGCCGACCGCCGCCAACCCGTACGAGGACGACGTGTTCTCGGACGGTTCGCTGGCCCTCGCCTACGACGCGACGGCCGCGCTGCAGGCGGGGGCGGCCAAGGCCGGGGCCTCGCAGCTGACCGGGACGGGCTCGGTGATGGCGGCGCTGCGCGCGGTGCAGCTGAACAACCGGCCCACCGGCACGGTCGACTTCCGCGAGACGCGGCCGCTGGCCACCGGGCCCCAGCCCGGGCACGGCCTGCAGATCATCCGGGTGCGGCGGGACGCGCAGGGCGCGCCCGTGGTCGAGCCCCGGTGCGGGCGCCCGGCCGGGGAGACCCGGGAGCTGACCGACTGCCCGCTCTGACGGGCCGTCACCCGGCGGGGGGCTCCGCCGGGGTCACTCCTCGATCCGGACCAGGGCGAGGGTGATGTTGTCCGGGCCGCCGGCCCGGATCGCCGCCCGCCACAGGTCGACCAGGGCCCGCTGGTCGTCGCCCTGCGGGTCGCCGTCGGCCTCGGCGGCGGCCTCGGTGAGCAGGGCGGCCAGTTCCTCGGGGGCGACCGGGTCGGTGAGGCCGTCGGTGCACAGCAGGTAGCGGGCGCCGGGCTCGACGGGCAGCCGGACGAGGTGGGGCCGCAGCTCGTCGCGGGCGGTGCCGCCGCCGAGGGTGCGGGTGACCAGGTGGCTGGTGCGGCGGCCGGGAGCGGGCGGCGGGCTGTCGTCGGTGCTGAGCAGGCGCAGGCCGAGGCCCTCGCCGCGGTCCGGGGTGATCTCGTGGACCTGGCTGTCGCCGACGTTGAACACCAGCAGGTGTTCCGTGTCGAACACCGCGCCGGCCACGGTGGTGGCCATGCCGGTCAGCGCGGGATCGGCCTCCCCGGCCTCGTGCAGCGCGGCGTGGCAGGAGCGGACCGCCTCGGTGACGTCCTCCTCGGTGCGCAACCGCGGCCCGACCTCGGCGAGGTGGCGGACGGTCAGCGCGGAGGCGACGTCCCCGGCCGGGTGCCCGCCGAGCCCGTCGGCGACGGCCACCAGCACGGGGGTGCCCCCGAGCGGGAAGACCATGCTCTGCGGGCTGTCGGTGGAGATCGCGCACAGGGTCCACGGGCCCAGCACCAGGCTGTCCTCGTTGTGGTCCCTGACCACTCCGTCATGGCTGAGCGCGCTGACGACGACGTACGGCACTCCACGGCCCTTTCCTCGAACCCCGACCCGGTGTCGGCCCATTCTCCCCACCCGCCCCCGGCGCCCGTCGGCCGGGCGGCCGTTGCCCGCCGCTCCCCCGCTCCCCCGTTCCCCCGTTCCCCCGCGCCGACGGGCCGACGGGCCGTCAGGGGCGGGAATCCTCCGGGCGGTCGGGGGTAGGCGCCGTTCCGGCCCGGCCAGAGGGACGGGCCGAGACGACGACGGAGGCGATCATGGGTCTCGGTGGCTGCATCATCCTGCTGGCGGTCGGAGCGATCCTGGCGTTCGGCGTGCACTGGCACCTGGCGGGCGTCAACCTCACGGTGGTCGGGGTCATCCTGATGGCGGCGGGCCTGATCGGCGTGGTGGTGTACGCCCGGGTGCTGGGCCGGCGCCGCTACCTGGGCGGGCGCGGCGTCGACGAGGTGGTGGTCGAGGAGCGCCGCCGGGACGTGCTGTGACGGCCGGAACGGCCCGCCCGTCCGCCTGACGCCCGTCCGCCCGTCTGACACCCGCCCGTCCGTGTGGCGCCCGTCCGTCCGTTTGACGACCCGCGCGGCGGACCATCCGCCCGGTGGACCGGTTCCGAATGGGGACGGGGCCCGGTGCGGTGGTCCCCCTACGGTCGTCGAGGAGGAGCGCGGTGGACGCGAGCGGTGCGGTGGACGTGGCGGTGGTGGGGGCCGGGGT
>NZ_JOGH01000185.1:0-8498 GCF_000721345.1 Kitasatospora sp. NRRL B-11411
GCCGCCCCGCCCCGTCTCCTCCCGCCCCGTCTCCTCCCGTCCAGCCCAGCCCGGAAGCCGTTTCGCCTCGGACCGCGGCGGACAGACGTGCCGCATGAACGCCTCCCCCGCCCCCGCGCCCGTCGTCGCCGCCCCGCCCGTGCCCGCCGACCCGGCCGTCCGGCGGCGACGCTACCTGCTGTGCCCGCCCGAGCACTTCGCGGTGGAGTACGCGATCAATCCGTGGATGGACCCGGACCGCCCGGTGGACCGGGCGGCGGCGCTGCGGCAGTGGGAGGGGCTGGCGTCGGTGCTGCGCTCGCTCGGCCACCGGGTCGACCTGCTGGCGCCGGAGCCGGGCCTGCCCGACATGGTGTTCACCGCGAACGGGGCGACGGTGGTGGGCGGCCGGGTGCTGGTGGCCCGGTTCCGGCACCGGGAGCGGGCGGGCGAGTCGGCGGCGCACCGGCGCTGGTTCACCGCCGCCCGGTTCCGGCAGGTCCGGACCGCCGCCGAGGTGAACGAGGGCGAGGGCGACCTGCTGCCGGCCGGGCCGCGGATCCTCGCCGCCACCGGCTTCCGCACCACCGCCGCCGCCCACCGGGAGGCCGAGCGGGTGTTCGGGCGGCCGGTGGTCTCGCTGCGGCTGACCGATCCGCGCTACTACCACCTGGACACCGCGCTGGCCGTCCTGGACGACTCCCGGGTGATGTACTACCCGGACGCGTTCGCCCCCGAGACCCGCCGGCTGCTGCGCCGCCTCTACCCGGACGCGATCCTGGCCCGCGCCCCGGACGCCGCCGCGTTCGGCCTGAACGCCATCAGCGACGGCCGCCACGTGGTGCTGCCGGACGGCGCCCGGGGCCTGGCCGAACAGCTGCGGGCGGCGGGGTACGTCCCGGTCCCGGTCGGCCTCCCGGAGCTGCGGAAGGCCGGCGGCGGCCCCAAGTGCTGCGTCCTGGAACTGCGCCCGGAGTGAGGTGACACCATGCCGACCGACGCCCGTCCGACCACCGACTCCCCTCCGACCGCCGGTACCGGTCCGACCACCGGTACCCCTCCGACCACCGACGCCCCCGGGCTGCCCGCCGCCCGGGGCCCGCTCTCGGCCGCCGTCCTCGCCTCCCTGCGCCACCCCGCGCCCACCCACCTGGCGCCGATGCTGGCCGAGGTCCCGGCGGACCCGTGGGGCGAGGACGTCCAGCTCACCCTGTACGTCTGCTACGAGCTGCACTACCGCGGCTTCGCGGGCGTCGACCCGGCCTGGGAGTGGTCGCCGCCGCTGCTCGCGCTGCGCGGGCGGCTGGAGCGGGCGTTCTTGGACGCGCTGCGCCGGGAGGTGGGCGAGCCGCCCCCGCTGGCGGAGGTGCTGGCCGGGCTGCTGGTCGAACCGCCGGACGGCGACGGGCCCTCGCACCACCTGCTGACGGCGGGCACCCGGCAGCAGGCCCGCGAGTACCTGGCGCACCGCTCGCTGTACCACTTGAAGGAGGCCGACCCGCAGATGTGGGCGGTGCCCCGGCTGCCGAACCCGGCGAAGGCGGCGCTGGTCGCCGTGCAGTACGACGAGTACGGCGCGGGCCGGCCGGAGCGGGCCCACGCCGAGCTGTTCGCCGCGATGATGGCCGACTTCGGCCTCGACCCGGCCTACGGCGCGTACCTGGACGCGGTGCCCGCGCCCGCGCTGGCCGTCGTCAACACGATGTCGCTGTTCGGCCTGCACCGGGCCCTGCGGGCCGCGCTGGTCGGACAGTTCGCGGCCGTGGAGATCACCTCCCCGCCGGGCGCGGCCCGGCTCGCCGAGGCGTTCGAACGGCTCGGCGCCACGCCGCGCGGAACGCTCTTCTACCGGGAGCACGTCCTGGCCGACGCCGTCCACGAGCAGCTGGTGCGGCACACCGTGATCGACCCGCTGCTCACCCTGCCCGACTGCCCGGGACCCGAGATCGCCTTCGGCGCCCTGGCCTACCTCCGCGCCGAGGACCGGTTCGCCGACCACCTGATGGCCGCCTGGCGCCCCGCCCCCGGCCCCGACTCCGAAGACCACGACCACGGCTCCGAAGGCCACGACCACGACCACGGCTCCGAATCCGGATTCGGATTCGGATTCGGATTCGGATCGCTGCGCGCCCCGCTGCCCGAGTTCGATCCGGGCCCGGCGGCGACGGGCAGCCCGGTCCCGGAGGGAGCCGACCGGTGAGCGCCTCCGCCGGACCGCCGCCGACCGACCGGCCCCCGCCGCTGCTGCGCTTCGGCGTCGAGGAGGAGTTCCTGCTGACCGGCCCGCGCAGCCGGGTGACGGTGCCCGCCGCCGAGGCGGTGGTCTCGGACGCCGCCCGTACGCTCGGACCGCGCGCCCAGCACGAGTTCCTGGCCACCCAGGTGGAGGGCTGCACCCGGCCGGTCGCCACCGCCGCCGAGCTGCGCGCCGAACTCGCCGACACCCGGGGCGCGTTGCTGTCCGCCGCCGAGCGGGCCGGCTGCCGGCTCACCGCCACCGGCACCCCCGTGCTGCCCAGCCGCCACCCGCTGACCGTCACCCCGAAGCCCCGCTACCTGCGGCTGGCCGACCGGATCGACGGCGTCGCCGACCAGGTCGGGGCCGAACTGTGCGGCTGCCACGTCCACTTGGGCGACCTGACGCTCCGTCAGGCGCTGGCGCTCAGCGCCCGGATGCGCAGCTGGCTGCCGCTGTTCCAGGCGTTCTGCGCCAACTCCCCGTTCTGCGAGGGCGCCGACCGGGGCACCGCCTCCGTCCGGCCCGAACGGTACGCCCGCTGGCCGACCTTCGGCCCGGCCCCCGTCCTGGACGAGCCCGGCTACCGCACCGCCCTGGACCGGCTGGTCGAGGACGGGGTGATCCTCGACCGCCGGATGCTGTACTGGTACGCCCGGCCGTCCGAGCACCTGCCCACCCTGGAGGTCCGGATCGCCGACAGCTGCGCCGAGTTGGACACCATCCTGCTGCTCGCCGTCCTGCTGCGCGCCCTAGCCCACACCCTGCTCGACCCGCGGGTCCGGATCCGGCCGCTGCCCGACGTACCGCTGCGGCTGGCCCACCGCCGGGCCGCGTCCGCCGGCCTCGACGCCCGCCTGCCCGACCCGCGCACCGGTGCGCTCCGACCGGTCCGCCAACTCCTGCCCGACCTGGTCGAGTTCACCGCCCCCGCCCTGCTGCGCACCCGCGAACTCGGCCTCGCCCGGCAGCTGACCGCCCGCCTGCTGACCACCGGCGGCGGCGCCGACCACCAACGCGCCGCCCTCGCCCGCCACGGCCGCCTCGCCGCCGTCGTCGACGACCTCACCCGCCGCACCGCGGCCACCACACCCACCGCCGCCGCCCCGCACTGACCCCGCGCCCTCGTGCTCGGGTGTCGTCCGCGGCCCGTCGGGCATACGCGGTCCCATGCTGCTGCTACGACCGCCCGGTGTGTACCCCGCCCAGGGGGACACCGCCCTGCTGCTGGACGTGCTCGGCCGGGAGCCGCTGCGGCCCGGCGCGCGCTGCCTGGACATCGGCACGGGCTGCGGCGCGCTCGCCCTGGCCGCCGCCCGACGCGGCTGCCGGGTGACCGCCGTGGACCTGTCGCGGCTCTCGCTCGCCACCGCCTGGCTGAACGCCCACCTGCACCGCCTCCCGCTGCGCGTCCGACACGGCGACCTCACCACGACCGACCCCGCACCGACCGACCCCACCCCGTCCGACCCCGCCACGCCCGGCTCCTCCGCCTCCGGCCCCGGCGCCCGGTACCGGTACGACCTGGTGCTGAGCAATCCCCCGTACGTGCCCTCGCCCAGGCCCGGACCGCCGTCGTCCGGCCCGGCCCGGGCCTGGGACGCCGGGCCGGACGGGCGTCTGCTGCTGGACCGGCTGTGCCGCCGGGTGCCGCCGCTGCTCGCGCCGGGCGGGGTGCTGCTGCTCGTGCAGTCCTCGCTGGCCCGGCCCGACGCCACGGTGCGGCAGTTGCGGGACGCCGGGCTGCGGACCTCGGTCGCCGCCCGGCGCCTGCAGGGCTTCGGCCCGGTGATGACGGCCCGCGCGCCGTGGTTCGAACGCGTCGGTCTGATCGAACCTGGCGTCCGCACCGAGGAGTTGGTGGTGATCCGCGGTGTCCGCGACTGACCCGGCCCCCACCACCGGACCACCGCTACCGCCGCCCCCGCCCGTGCCCCGGGTCCGGCTGACCGAGCGCGGTCCGCTGCTGATCGACGGGCCGGTGGAGCTGCTCCTGCCGGACGGCACCGTGCTGCGCTGCGACCGCCCGGTCGTCGCGGTCTGCACCTGCCGCCGCAGCCGCCGCTACCCGCTGTGCGACACCAGCCACCGCCGCCGCGGCCGCGGCGCGCCGCCGTTTCCGCCCGACCGCTCCGGGCAGACGCCGAGTGAAGGCAGGACGTGAAACGCGACGGCAGGATCCGAACGCAGGAGGAGGTGGACACCGTGGGACGGCTCAATGTTCCGGTGATCTGCGGAGAGTCCGGCGGCCTGGCCATCCCGGCTTTCCAGGTGGTCGAGCTGCTGCGGGCACTGCCCGGCGAGTGGGAGGAGTGGGCCGGCCGCGACGACAGCGGGCTCGACCCGGAGACCACCAGCGCCCTCGCCGACCTGGTCCGCCAGCTCGCCGACCAGATCGACCTCGCGTGCATCGAGATCGCCAGCGAGGTGGAGTGACCCCTGGAGGTGCGCCTGCGGAGCGGGTCCGGGCACGCCCCCGGCCACCCGGTCAGGGGCGGCGGCGGACGGCGAGCAGGCAGATGTCGTCGAAGGGGTTGGGTGCGCCGAAGCGGCGCAGCAGGTGGTCGACCAGTCCGGCCGGGTCGGGGGCGGCGCGGTACTCGGTGCAGGCGTGCAGCAGCCGGGCGACGCCGCCGGGGTCCGTGCCCGGGCTGGTGCCGGGTGCGGTGCCGCGCCGTTCGATCAGGCCGTCGGTGTAGAGCAGCAGGGTGTCGCCGGGGGCGAGGTCGAGTTCGGCGGTGGAGCGGCGGGCGCGCGGGTTGACGCCGAGGATCAGGCCGGGCGGCGGTTCGAGGCTGCGGGCGGTGCCGTCGTGGAGCAGGACGGGCGGCAGGTGGCCGGCCCGGGCCCAGGCGAGGTGGCCGGTGCGGGGGTCGAGGCGGGCGACGGTGACGGCGGCGATGTGGTCGGCGCGCTGGTGGCAGAGCATCCGGTCGAGCCGGTCGAGGAGTTGTCCGGGTTCGGCGTCGTCGTAAGCCATTCCCCTTAGTGCGTACCGGAGTTGGGACATGGCGACGGCGGCGGGCAGGCCGTGTCCGGAGACGTCGCCGACGGCGAGCAGGACGGTGCCGTCGGGGAGGTCGAGCAGTTCGTACCAGTCGCCGCCGACCTTGTGGGCGCGTTCGGCGGGCAGGTAGCGGCCGGCGCTGTCGAGTCCGGGGACGGGGCGGCCGGCGGGGGCGCGCATCAGGGCCTGCTGGAGGGCGCGGACGGCGCGCTGTTCGTCGCCGGTGCGGCGGCGCTGGTCGGCGAGGCGGTCGCGGGTGTCGCTGAGGGCCTGCTCGGCGCGCCGCCAGGAGGTGACGTCCTGGACGACGCCGCTGAGCGAGAGCAGCCGGCCGTCGTCGGCGACGGCGGTCTCGCCGAGGGCGCGCAGGTTGCGGTAGCCGTCGGCGGCGCGGACCGCGAAGTCGACGGTGACGGGGGTGCGGCCGTCCAGCAGGGCCAGGGCGGCGGCGCGGACGGCTTCGCGGTCGGCGGGGGCGATCGCGCCGAGGGCGGCGCGCGGGTCGAGGCCGTCGGTGCCGGCGGTGCCACCGGGGGCGCCGAACAGGTGCGGGACGTCGTCCGAGCAGGCGATCCGGCGCTCACCGGGGTGCCACTCCCAGGTGCCGACCCGGGCCAGCCGGGCGGTCTGGGCGAGTTGGGCGATCTGCCGGTCGCGTTCGTCGTGGGCCCGCCAGGTGAGCAGCAGGCCGTCCTGGAACGGGGTGGCGCACACGGTCATCGCGCTGGCCCGGGCGCTGCCCGCGACGGTCTCGACGTACCGTTCCGCCTCGCCCCGGTAGGGGATGCCGTCGGCGGCGGCGGTGCGCAGGCGGTCGAAGGTGCCGGAGGCGACCATGCCCGGGTACAGCTCGGTCAGGCGGCGGCCGCGCAGCTCGGTGGCGTCCCGTCCGGCCAGGTCGACGGTGGGCGCGTTGGCGTGCTCGACCTGCAGGTCGGCGACCTTGCCGTCCCGGTCGCGGACGGCGCCCAGCACCAGGACCGGGTCCAGCAGGCCGTCCAGCACGGCCCGGAACCACGGGGCGCCCGCCGGGTCGAGCCCGGCGGGGGGCGCCTCGGTCAGCAGGACGCCGGGCAGGCGCAGCAGCGTGTCGGCGGCGAGGTCGGCGAGCGCGGCCAGGTGGGCCTCGACGGCCGGGTCGGGGCGGTGCGGCTCCGGCCAGCCGATCTTGAGCGCGCCGAGCAGCCGCCCGCGGGCGTGCAGCGGGAGGGCGCAGACGGTGGTGCCGGGGACCAGGTCGTCACCGGCCGGCTCGGGGTAGCGGGCCGCGAACTCGCGCCGGTCGGCCACCCACACCGGCCGGTCGGTGCGGACGGCCTCGGTGAGCGGCACCCGGGTCCGCGGCGGGATCCGCTGCCACTGGCTGAGCTGCCGGGACGCCACCCCGTACGCGCCGACCAGCCGCAGCGCGCCGTCCGGTTCGCGCACGGCGAGGACGAGCGCCCCGGCGCCGAGCGGGGCGAGGGCGGCGCGGTACAGGCGCTCGGCGAGTTCGTCGGGGTCGGCGGCGGTGGTGAGCGCGGCGGCGGCCAGGTGGAAGCGGGTCGCCAGCCCCTCGCCGCTCTCGCCCGCGCCCGCGTCCGCGTCCGCGTGCTTCCCTTCGTCCTCGCCTTCCCCCTCGGAGGCGGATTCGGCCTGCGCCGGGGTGTCCTGCGTCGGTGCGTTCTGCGTCGGTGCGTTCTGCGCCGGTGCGACGGGTGGTGGCTCTGCGGGCGGCGGCTCTGCGGGCGGGTCTGCCGGGACGTCGCGTGCGGCCGGGGGCGGGGCGGCGTTGGCGAGCAGGTCGGCGGCGAGCTGCGCCAGTTTGCGGTTCTCGGCCTGGGAGCGGCTCACCAGTTGCTCGAACGCCTCCTCGGGCGTGCAGCCGAGCCGTCCGACCAGCACGCCCTTGGCCTGCTCGATCACCGCCCGGGTCCGCATCGCGGTGCGCAGCCCCTCCAGCTCGGTGCGCAGCCGGTCGACCGTGGCCTCCAGTCCGGACTGTTCGCCGTCCACCGTGTCCCGCCTCCTCCGCCGTCCGTCCCGCCGCCTCCACCCTAGGCCGCCGAGGCGGTCATTTTGCCTCCTTCATCACGGTTTGACCGATTCGGTTCGTGGCGAGACGCGCCGGAGGGGCCCCTTCCGCGCACGTGCGTGGAGGAACGGCACCGAAGCACCGGGAACCGAGAACCGAGAACGGAGAGCCGACATGAGCGACAGCAACGGCAACGGCGGCACCACCGGCGGCGGGCCGAACGAGCTGGCGGGGATGACCGTGGCCTTCCTGGTCGCGCCCGAGGGCACCGAGCAGGTCGAGCTGACCTCGCCGTGGCAGACCGTCCTGGACCACGGCGGCACCCCCCGGCTGGTCTCCACCGAGCTGGGCGAGATCCGGGCCTTCCACCACCTGGACCGGGCCGACCCGTTCATGGTGGACGCGGCCGTCGCGGACGTCTCGGCCGCCGACTTCGACGCCCTGGTGCTGCCCGGCGGCGTCGCCAACCCGGACTTCCTGCGCACCGACCCGAAGGCGGTGGAGTTCGCCGCCGGGTTCTTCGCCCGCGGCAAGCCCGTCGCGGTGATCTGCCACGGGCCGTGGACGCTGATCGAGGCCGACGTCGTCCGCGACCGCGCGATGACCTCCTGGCCCAGCCTCCACACCGACCTGCGCAACGCGGGCGCGCACTGGACCGACCGCCCCGTGGTGGTCTGCACGAACGGCCCCAACACGCTGGTCTCCAGCCGCAAGCCGGACGACCTGCCGGCCTTCGACCGGGCCCTGGTCACCGCGTTCGCCGGCCAACCGGCCGCCGCCTGACGCCCCGGTCCGACACCCGACACCCGACATGCCACGGCCCGACCGGCTCCCGGTCGGGCCGTGGTCTGCGCGCACCGCGGGCGGCTCGCACCGCAGTTGGCTCGCACCGCAGTCGGCTCGCACTCAGCTCGCGGTCAGCGGATAGGCGTACCCGTAGGGGTGGCACAGGCCGGGCGGGTAGGGCTCCAGGAAGCAGGCGACCGTGCCGAGCACCGTCACCCGCAGTCCGTCCTCGCCCAGGTAGACCACGAGGCCCTCGTCCGTGGTCTCCGCCGAGCGGTACACCACCGCCATCACCTGCGGGGCGTGCCCGCCAGGCCGCCCGGGAACGGTGATCCGGTAACCATGCGCCCCGTTCATGACTCCACCTCGGCCCTGCTCGTCCACCACGTCGCCCACGACCCACCCGTCCCCTCCGACCCGCGCCGGCGGGCCCGCGCTCCGCGCATACCCCCAGGGCGTTCCCCCAATCAATCCCC
>NZ_JOGH01000186.1:0-8395 GCF_000721345.1 Kitasatospora sp. NRRL B-11411
CCCCTGCCCCCGGCCTCCGCCCCCCGGCGCTCAGGAGGCGGACTGGCCGCGCACCCCGTGCGGCCAGTCCGCGGGGGACGCCTCGACGTCGTTGCCGCGCACCCAGACCGTGGAGACGCCGAGCAGCCGGCGCATCACCGCGAAGCCGCCCTCCCAGCCGCCGGGCAGCCGCAGCCGGCCGGAGCGGACGGTGCCGGCGCTGAACCGGGTGTCGTCGCTCTCCAGCATGCCGGTCCAGCCGGGCAGGCCCACCTCCGGGACGTTGCCGGTCAGTTCGGCCTGGACCGGGATCTCCAGTCCGTCGGCGAGCAGCAGGGCGGGGCCCCGGTACACGGGTGAGGTCATGCCTAGAGGGTGCGGGAGGCCCCCGGAACCGCGCAAATCCCGCAATCCGGGCGGTGCCGGACACGGCTGGACCGTCCCGGCGCCGCCCCCGACCGTGCCACGTGACATCGCGCCTGCCGAAGCGGGTCATCCGGCGCCGTCCGGGTCCTCCTCCGGGCCGTCCTCGGTGAGCAGGCGTTCGACCAGCCCGTCGAGGTCGACGTGCTCCTGTTCGCAGCCGAACGGGACGATGCACTCGGTGCGGCGCAGGAAGTCCCGCAGGACGTGCGCGGGCAGGCGGAGCAGGGCGCTGGCCTCCTCGCCGTGCAGGGAGACCAGGAGGTGTCCGCGGTCGGGGCCCTCGCCGGAGGCGATCGACATGTCGCCGAGGCCGGCGGGGCCGGTCAGCCCGGCCAGCAGGACGTCGCGGGAGAGCGACCAGGTGACGGGTTCGGGCAGGTCGACGTGGTTGTCGAGGTGGACGGTGTAGGGCTCGTCGGCGCCGTAGCGCAGGCGGGCGACGACGGGGACGTGCAGGTCGGCGGCGACGACGACCTCGAGGACGAGGTGGAGCGCGATCCGGACGGTGCTGCCGCGCTGCGGCGGGACCCGGGCTTCGTCGGGGGTCACCGGGGTGCACCGCCCCCGGCGTGGGGCCTTCCAGGATCGGGGAGAAACGATTCTTCACTTGCTACGCGGCATCCCGCTGCGCGCCGCAGCGCCTCTCGAACGTGCACGCCAGGACAACGACGCCGGGCCCGTTCGGTGACACCCCGGTCGTTCCGTCCCCGAACGGGCCGCGCGGCGGGCGGTCAGCCCTTGAGCCAGTCCTGGTAGCGGGTGGGTGCCAGGCGGGCGCCGGGGCCCGGGGTGAGGACGTCGCCGCGGACGGCGGCGAACAGGCCCGCCCGGTCGTCGACGACGACGGGGCGCCGGTCGCCCCGCGCGGCGAGCGTCATCCGGCCGATCTCGTCGAGCGTGAACTCGTCGGGGCCCGCGACGTCGAGGATCCCGCCGAGCGGCGCGCCGGTGGCCACGTCCGCGAGGGCGTCGACGACGTCGGCGCTGGCGATCGGCCGGAGCGGCGTCGCGGGCAGGCGCACCGCGGTCTCGTCCGAGGTCCACGACATGGTCGGCTCCATGAACTCGAAGAACTGGGTGGCGCGCACGATCGAGTACGGCGTCGGTCCGCCGCGCAGCAGTTCCTCCTGGAGCGTCTTGGCGCGGTAGTAGTCCAGTTCGGCGACCTGGTCCACGCCGACGATGGAGAGCGCGACCTGGTGGCGCACGCCGGCCCGCTCGCCCGCGGCGAGCAGGTTGCTCACCGTGGTGCGGAAGAACTCGACGGACTGCTCGTCGAACGTGGGGGAATTGGTCACGTTGACGACGGTGTCGGCGCCGGCGAGCGCCTCGTCGAGGCCGGTCCCGGCGAGCAGGTCGACGCCGGAGGACAGCGATGCGGCGGTCACCTCGTGGCCCCGCGCGGTCAGCTCGGTGGCGAGCTGGGAGCCGATGAGCCCGGTGCCGATGACGGTGATCTTCACGATGTGCCTTCTTTCGTGGGCCGAGCGCCCCCGCCGCAAACTCGGACAGCTTATGTCCGAGATAATACTCGGATACCATCTGTCCGAGTCAAGTGGAGGTGGCATGAAGCTGTCCGGTGGCGTGGAGTGGGCGCTGCACTGCTGTGTGGTGCTGACCGCGGCCGACGAGCCGGTGCCGGCGGCCCGGCTGGCCGCGCTGCACGACGTGTCGCCGAGCTACCTGGCCAAGCAGTTGCAGGCGCTGTCCCGCGCGGGCCTGGTGCACTCGGTCCAGGGCAAGACCGGCGGTTACGTCCTCACCAGGAGGGCCGAGGAGATCACCGTGCTGGACGTGGTGCAGGCCGTCGACGGGGCGAGCCCCGCGTTCGTCTGCACCGAGATCCGTCAGCGCGGACCGCTGGGGACGCCGCCGGAGCAGTGCACGAAGCAGTGCCCCATCTCCCGGGCGATGGGAGCGGCCGACGAGGCGTGGCGCGCGTCGCTGGCCGCGGTCACGATCGCCGACCTCGCCGCGTCGGTGGAGGGGGACAGCGGCCCCGAGGCACTGCCGAGGATCGGCGCCTGGCTGAACGGACGCCCGGGCGATCGGCCGTAGCGAGCGCATCGGGTCGTGATCAACCGGCGCCCCGGGCGCGGGGGCGGCCGGCGGGGCCGCGGGCCCGGACCTTCCCCGGTACCGGGATGAACTGCGGGCTGTCGGCGGCCCGTCCTGCGGCCAGGACGGGGGCCGGCGGGCGGCACTCGCGGGCAGCGGCACGGTGGGACCCTGCCGGTCCGCCCGCCCCCGCGAGCGGCCGGGCAGGGCGGACCTCAGCCGGAGCCCGCGCCGACGCCGGACGCGCCGACGCTCCTCCCGCCCGGGGCCGGCTCCGGCGTCCGGCCGCCCGTTCCGTGCATCGAGGGCGCCCCCTTTGACCCGGCCTTCTCCTCCTCGGCGGCGGCCGGGTCCGGGGCGGTGGGCGCGTCCTCGCTCACGCTTCCTGGGCCCGGCCGAGCCGGCGGGCCAGTTCCTCCAGGTAGGCGTCGCCGTACGCGTCGGCCAGGTCGTCGAGGTCGATCATCGGCGGGATGTCGATGACGGGCTGACGCTCGATCAGGAACGCCACCGTCTCGCGCACGACCTGCTGCTCGTCGCTGCCGTCGAGGCCCGGCCGTTCCAGCACTCCGTCGGTGACCCGGACCTGGGTGGCGGCCTCGACCTGGCCGTCCTCGACCCGGACCAGGTACTCGCGGTCGCCCAGGGGCTCCACCCGGATGTCAACTGCCATGGCGCAGGCCGTCCTTCCGTCAGTGCTCAGCCGTACGGCGGTGCCGACGCCGCGTCACCTGCCGGTTCTGCCGACGGGGCACCAGCCGTCCCCCACCTTACGGCCTGCGCGCACCGGCTCCGCGCGTCGGCCCCGCGCGTCAGCCCCCTGCGTCGGCCCCGCGCGTCAGCTCCGGCCGAAGCAGCGCTCGATCTCGTCGAGGTCGTAGAAGGCGGAGCCCTCGGCGATCGGCCGGCAGCCGTCCTTGAACGCGGTCTCCTTCTCGTTGTAGAACATCCGCACCAGGTAGGCGGGCCGGCCCTTGCCGCCGCCGGCGGCGTCGATGGAGTCGGCGGTGGAGCGGTACAGGTCCCACTGGATGTTCGCGGCCATCGGCGCGACCCGGGCGCCGCGCCACGGGTTGTCGGCGTAGCTGTAGGGGTGGGCGGGGTCGGCCTGTTCGGTGCTGCCGGGCAGGCCGAGCAGGGCGGCGAGCGGCTCGATCTCCTCGGCGTGGGTGAAGCGCAGCACGGCGCCGTCGGCGCTGGTGCCGGCGGCCTTGCGCTCCAGTTGGGCGAACAGGTCGTCGAGCAGGACGCCGGCCATCTTGTAGGTGATGGTGCGTCCGGTGAAGCCGGGGCCCTTCTGGTAGAACTCCTCGGCGTCGTCGAGGTAGCCGAACCACTGGGCGTCGCCGGGCGTCAGGAAGCGGTCGAGGTCGGCGCCGCCGCTCTCCACCGCCAGGTCGGGGGCGGCGCTGCGGAGCGCGGCCAGCGAGCGGGCGAAGGCGGTCTGCTGCTCGGTGCTGAGGGTGTCGGCGAAGCGGGCGGTGAACAGGCGCCGGACGGTGTGCCGGGCGGCTTCGGCAGTGCGCGGGTCGGCGTCGATCCCGGCCAGCGCGGCGGCCAGTTGCGGGTCGCCGGCCAGGTAGGCCTGGTAATCGGCGTTCTGCGGCTGCTTGTGGAAGTACAGCAGGTTCTTGTCGGTGACCGGGGCCTTGAGCACGCCCGCGAGCGCGGGTTCGCCCGCGACCAGTCCGGCGGTGAAGGCGTCGGCGCTGGCGGTGGCCCGGGTGACGCCGGAGGTCTCGACCACGATCGGGGCGCCCTGGGCGGCGATCGCGTCGAACAGGCCGGGCAGTCGGCGTTCCATCCGCAGCGCGGTCTGCCGCTGCTCGTCGGCGCCCCGGGCGGACAGGTTGCCGTAGCCGATCGAGGCGCCCGCGTCGAGCAGCGTCCGCACCTGCGGGGCGAGTCGGGCGCCGAGGCCGGTCAGGCCGCCGTCCTGCTCGGCCCGGGCCAGCAGGGCGAGCACCGCGTCGCCGTCCGCGCGGTCGCTCATCGCGCGGGAGCCGTGCCGGGCGACGTTCTCGGTGAAGACCGGCGTGTAGCCGCGGGGGACCTGCTGGTAGTGCCGGAGGTCCTGCTGCGGGGCGTACGGGGTCTTGGTGCCGTAGGAGTCGTCGCGGGCGCCGCTCCGGGCGTCGGCGGTCCCGGCGGACGCGAGGGTGGCGGCCAGGGCGGTCGCCAGGGCGGCGGCGAGGACGGCGGTGCGCTTCACGGTGGGGAACCTCTCGGTGCAGGTGGTCGACCGGTCCGTCCCGGTCGACCGCCGCACCCTGCCAGCCCCGTCCGAACCGCTGCCGCCCGCCGGCCGATCCTCCGGTGTCGCCCCGGTGAACGGACGCCGTCGGTCCCTGCTCCCGCGGGCCCCCGGGCAGTTGGCGAACTCTTTACCCTTCGCCCGGGCGCCGGGGCCCGCCCCCTAGGATGGGGGGACGAACTGTCCGAGTCGGGCGCGGGCGGCCGTGCCGGAGGGAGTCTCCCCATGGAGTTGGCGGGCGTCGACCCGGAGCACGGCGGGGGCGACGAGAGCGGGCGGCCGCGCCGCCGCGGGCAGGGCGAGCTGGCGACCGAGGTGCTGTCGGTGCTGCACCGGGCGCCGGGGCCGGTGACGGCGTCCTGGGTGCAGGAGCAGCTGGGCGGCGAGCTGGCGTACACCACGGTGATGACGATCCTGTCGCGGCTGCTGGCGAAGCAGGCGGTGGTGCGCAGCCGGTCGGGCCGGGCGTACGTGTGGTCGGCGGCGGCGGACGCGGCGGGGCTGACGGCGCGTCGGATGCGGCGGCTGCTGGACACCGAGCCGGACCGGGACGCGGTGCTGGCCTCGTTCGTGACGGCGTTGACGCCGCAGGACGAGCAGTTGCTGCGGGCGCTGCTGAACGCGGCGGAGCCCTCCCCCGGTGCCGGGGGCGGGGACGACGGGCGCTGAGCGATGGGTTCCTTCGTCTTCCTCCCGCTGGTGCTGCCGTTGACCTCGCTGCCGATCGCCCGGCTGGCCGAGCACCACCTGCACCCGCGCAACGCGGTGCGGCTGCTGTCCTGGATCGGCGTGACGATGGCGGTGTGCAGCACCTTGGCGCTGGGCCTGCTGTTCGTGGTGGGCACCGCGCAGATCCCGGGGAACCCGCTGCCGGACAGCTGGTCGGATCCGGAGATCCGGACGGCGGTGCCGTTCCACGAGGCGGTGGGCACGGCCGCGGTGGTGGGCCTGGTGACGGTGCTGACCGCCTGTTCCTGTTCGCTCCGCCGCCACCTGCGGGTCCGGGCCCGGGCGCAGCGGGCGCTGGCCCCGATGCCGCTGGACTCGGACCTGGTGGTGCTGCCGGACCCGGAGCCGTACGCGTACGCGGTGCCGGGCGTGCCGGGGCGGGTGGTGGTGTCGACGGCGATGATGGACAGCCTGGACGCGGACGAGCAGCGGGCGCTGCTGGCGCACGAGCGTTCGCACCTGGCGAACCGTCACCACCGCTACCTGCTGGCGGCGCAGTTGGCGAGTTGCGTGAATCCGTTCCTGCGGCCGTTGCAGCGGGCGGTGGGGTACGCGACGGAGCGGTGGGCGGACGAGGAGGCGGCGGGTTCGGTGGGTGACCGGCGGTTGACGGCGCGGGCGGTGGCCCGGGCGGCGCTGGTCACCCGGGGCGGCGGTCCGGCGCCGGCGTTCGCGGCGTTCGCGGCCCCGGGGCCGGTTCCGCGCCGGGTGACGGCGCTGTTGAGTCCGGCGTTGGGCGAGGCGTGGCCGGCGCCGGTTTCTCCGGCGGGCCTGGCCGCGATGGTCGCGGCGGCGGGGACGGCGGTCTCGGCGGTCTCGGCGTTGAACGCGGCGGTCGCCCTGCTGCTGCTGGTGAAGGCCGCCACGCCCTGGTGAGGTGCGGGCCGCCGGGGGCCGCGGCCCCCGGCGGCGGGGTCAGTCGACGCAGGGGACGCCGCCGGCCTTGACCGGGGGGCCCTGCATCTGGAGGGTGGCGCTGGGGGCGGGTCCGGCGGGTTCGGAGCCGGTGCCGGCGGGGGGGGTGGTGGCGGTGTGGTCGGCGCCGAGGGTGACCTGGACGTGGCCGGGTGCGAGGGCGCTGGAGGCGGTGGCGTTGACGCCGTAGTGGGCGGCGATCTGCCGGCCGGCGTCCTGGGCTCCGGCGCCGTACTTGACGGTGGTGGTGCGCGGGTGGGTGTCGGCGGTGTCGACCTTCCCGGCCCGGTAGCCGAGCGCGACCAGGGCCTTGGACTCGTCCCCGGCGGCGCCGGTGACGGACGAGCCGTTGAGCACGTCGACGGTGGCGTCGGCGGCGGGCGCCTCGGTCGCGGCCGGGGTCGGGGTCGGCGCGGGGGTGGCGGGGGTGGCGGCGGGGTCGGCGTCGAGCGGCTGGCCGAACAGCTGCTTGACGATCCGGCGCAGCTTGGCCGGGTCGACCTGGTTGACCTCCTGGCCGCCGATGGTGGCGAACTTGTCGATCGGCAGGGTGTTGAACTCGACGTTGCCGCCGGTCAGGTTGGGGGCCTGCTGGGCGAAGTCGAGGATCTGCCACTGGTCGTCTATCACGACGTCCTTCTTGACCACGTTCAGCAGGTCCTGCATCTTGCCGAGGTCGCCGAGCACGCCCTGCTGCTTGAGCTTGTACTCGACGGAGGCGATGAACGCCTGCTGCCGGTGGGTGCGGTCGAGGTCGCCGTTGGTGAGGTTGTGCCGCTGGCGGACGAAGGAGAGCGCGTCGGCGGCGTTCAACTGGCTGACGCCGGCCGGGAGTTTCAGTCCGGTGCCGCCGCCGGGCTTGATCACGTTGCCCTTGCTGTCGGTGACCCGGGAGACGATCGGGTCGTCGACGGCCTTGTTCAGGCAGACCGGGATCGGTTCGAGGGCCTTGGCGATGTCGTAGAAGCCGATCAGGTTGACCTCGGCGAAGTGGTCGATCGGGATGTCGAGCAGTTTCTGCACGGTCTGGATGGTGGCGGAGCGCCCGGCCTCCCGGCTCTGCTGTTCGAGGTCGGCGCCCTTGACGCCCTTGGCGCGCAGTTTCTCCTCGGCGGCGTCCTTGGCGTAGCCGTACGCCTCCTTGACCTTGTGCATCTTGCCCTCGGTGCCGTCCGCGTTGTACGTCTGCACCCAGTCGTCGCGCGGGACGGACACCGCCTGGGCCTTCCCGCTGGGCGGGATGTGCAGCACGATCAGCGAGTTGGTGTTGTAGCCGCCGATCTCGCTGGAGCCGGCGTGCAGTTCGTCCTGGACGAACTCCTTGGGCAGGTCGGTGCCGTCCATGTTCTTCCGGCTGTCGAGGCCGATGAGCAGGATGTTGACCGAGGAGTCGAGGTGTTTGGGGGCGTTCTTGCGGGCCTGGTCGAGGGCGTGCGAGCGGCTGACGCCGTTGAGCTGCTCGTTGGTGTACCAGGCGAAGCCGCTGACGCCGAGGACGGCCAGCGAGAGGGCGCAGGCGGCGGTCCGGCCGGCGATCAGGCCGGGGGCGGGGCGGCGGACGGCCCGGCGGGGGCCGCGTCGTTCAGCCACGGCGGGACCTCCGGGTGCGGAGTTTGCGGACGCCGACGGCGAGCAGGGCGGCGGCGAGCGCGGCGAGCATCCACGGGAACTGGCCGCTGACCAGTTTCAGTCCCTCGGTGCCCAGTCCGGCGCCGTGGTACTTGTCGCCGCGGGCCAGGTAGTCGACGCCGCCGGCGGCGGCGAGGGTCACCACGGGGGCGCCGCTGACCACCCACCACCAGCCGGCCGGGGTGCTGACCAGGGCGGCCAGCGCGGCGCCCAGGACGGCGCAGACCCCGTAGGGGGTGCCGGGGCCGGGGGTGAGCAGTTCGTCGGCGATCGCGCCGAGCACCGGCAGGCCCAGGGCGGGCAGCACGGCGGGCATCCGGTTGCCGCGGCGGGGGGCCGGGCGGCGGGCCGGGGCGGGGTCGTCGGGGGCGGGGGCGCGCCGCCGTTCCCGGTGCGGGGTGCGCT
>NZ_JOGH01000187.1:0-15935 GCF_000721345.1 Kitasatospora sp. NRRL B-11411
CAACTTCACCATCCCGCCCCGGATCCGCCCCGAGTCCCCAACCTTCAGCCCTCACCATCCGGACATCGCCGCCGCCGACCATCTCGCCCCTCACAGCACCCCGACTCCGCACCTGGCCGCTACCATCCCCGCCCGCTCCGGAACCAGCGCTCCCCACGCCAACTGACGCTCCACCAACAACCCCCTCCCCTGGAACCGCCGCCCCGGAGGTCGAACCGCCGTGCCTCACCCCGCCCTCGCGCTCGGCATCGCCGCCCTGACCGCGACCGGCAGCGCCTGGCACCTGCCCGCCCTGCTCGACCTACTCGACCTGCGGGCAGGCGCCGACCGCCCACGGGCCGCCCGCCTCGCCGCCACCGCCTGCCTGCTCTGGTGGTGCGCCCCCGCCGCGGCCGCCCTGCTGCTGACCACCCCGCTGCCCTGGCCCGTCCCGCTCGGCGCACTGCTCACCGGTGCCATCTCCGGCGGCGCGCTGCACTGCTCGGCCACCGCCGCACGCCGCGCCGACCAGCGCGAACAGGCCCGCGCCTGGAACGTCCTGCACTCCGGCCGCCCCTACACCCTCCCCGCCGACCCGCCACCGACCACCCACCGCACCACCCCGCCCACCCCCGCCTGACCCTGCGGCCCGCCCCGGACAGAGGTCCGGTGCGGCGTTCCCGGTGGGGCCGTGTGACGCTTTTCGGCGCCGGAGCCAAGTAGAGGCGTAAGCAGTCACCCGCCCGTCCCAAGGAGCGTCCGTGCCCACGGAGCACCCCGCCGTCCCACCCGTGCCGGATCCGGCCGGGTTCGCCGAGTTCTACCGGCAGAACTTCGCCGCGGTCCTCGGCTTCGTCACCCGGCGCACCGACAGCGTGCACCTGGCGGCCGACCTGACCGCCGACGTCTTCCTGACCGCGCTGGAGCAGGCGGACGGCTACGACGCCCGGCGGGGGACGCCCGCCGCCTGGCTGTACGGCATCGCCCGGAACGTGCTGGCCGCGCACTTCCGCGGCAGTGCCCGGGAGCGGCACGCCGTCTCCCGGATCGCCGGCCACCGGATGCTCGACGAGCAGGACGCCGCCGTGATCGAGGCCCGGATCGACGCGGACCGTGCCGCCCGGCAGCTGGCCGGGCGGCACGCGGCGCTGTCCGAACCGCTGCGCGCCGTGCTGGACCTGGTGGCGCTCGACGGGCTGACCGTCCGCGAGGCCGCCCAGGCGCTGGGGATCGGCGCCGCCACCGCGCGGATGCGCCTGCACCGGGCCCGCAAGGCGCTGAGGGGCGTCCCCCCGCAGACCGGCCCGTCCCTGAACACCCTTCTGGAGGTCGCCTCGTGAACACCCCCCTGGACATCCCCGCGGACATCCCCGCGGACACCCCCGTCAACTTCCGGCAGCGCCTCGAGGACGAGCTGACCGCCCGTGCCGCCGCCGCCCGCCCCGTGCTCGTCCCGCTGCCCGTCCGGCGGCGCCGCACCGGGCGGATCACGGTCACCTCGCTGGGCCTGGCCGCGGCCGTCGCCGCCGTCCTGCTGGGCGCCCGGGCCGGCAGCGGCCCCGCCACCCGCCAGGAGGCGGTCCCCCCGGCGGTGGGGGGCGGCGCCCTCGACGAGGTCGGCTACACCGTGACGGTCCGCCCCGACCGCCTCGTCGCCGTGGAGATCATCGGCACCGAGCTCTCCGGGCTGCAGGACGCACTGCGCCGGGCGGGGCTGCCCGCCGTCGTCCTGTCGCCGTCGGCCTCCTGCTCCGCGAAGGTCACCCCGGTCGACACCGGCCACCTCGGCCGGGCGATGTCCCTGGACCCGGAGAACGGCCGCGTCGCCCTGCTCGACCCCGGCGCGGTCCCGGCCGGCGACACCCTGCTGGTCGTCGACGAGGCCCCGCCGGGCGCGCTCCACAAGTCCGTCGGGAGCCTGGCCGTCATGCTGACCAACCCGGCCCCGGCCTGCTTCCCCGCCGCCCGGGTCGGCGTCGGCCGGGGCTGACGGACCCGCCCCGTCAGGCCCGGCGGTGCGGCCCCCGCAAGGTGGCGCGGGCGGGGACCCAGGTGCCGAGGGCGGCCAGCGCGGCCGCGCCGAGCAGGACCAGGGCGAGCTCGGTGCCGGGGACGGCGACCCCGGCGGTGCCGCGGGTGATGCCCTCGGCGTAGGTGGTCAGCACCGCGAGGGCGACGGCCAGGCCCAGCGCGGTGGCGAGGACGACGGCGACGGCGGTCTCCCAGCCGAGCATCCGCCGGATCTGGCGGCGGGTGGCGCCGGCCAGGGCCAGCGCGGCGAACTCGTGGCGGCGGTCGGCGATGCCCATGGCCAGGGTGTTCAGGACGGCGATGGCCACGAAGGTGATGATCAGCCCGAGCATGACGTAGCCGATCTGCGCGCCGGTCCGGTTCGCCGCGGCGGCGGCGGACGCGGAGGCCCGGTCGAGCACCCTGAGCCCGGGCTCGCCCCGCAGGGCGGCGGTGAGCGACTGCCGGGTCAGGCCGTCGCCGCGGACCAGCAGTTCGTCGTCCAGCGGCACGTCGACGTGGGCGGCGACCAGGCCGTGCGCGAGGGTCAGGTCGCCGAAGCCCAGGCCGCGGCCGTAGAGCGCGACCACCGTCACCTCCGCCGGGGTGCCGTCGGCGAGGGTCAGCCGGACCCGCTGGCCGAGCCGGTAGCCCAGCCCGTCCGCGGCCGCCGCCGTGTCGTCCGCCAGCCGGCCGGGGTCGCCGGCGGTGACGCCGAGGTCGAGGGTGTCGGCCAGCCGCTCGGGGGTGACGGCCTGCACGCTGCGCCGGGTGAGCCCGTCCCGGACCTGGCTGTGCAGGACCCGGGTCACCGTCCGGACGCCCGGCACCGCGGCCAGCGCCTCGGCGGCGGAGGCCGGGGCGTGCGGACCGACCACGAAGTCGGCGGTGCTGCCGCGTTCGCGCTGGGCGGCGGCCGCGTGCCCGGTGGTGGTCTGGGTGAACAGGATGGTGCAGGCCATGGCGATCAGCAGGGTCAGCGGCACCACCACCGACGCCAGCCGGTGCGCCCCGGCCCGCAGGTGCCGGACGGCCAGCCAGCCGCCGATCCGGGACGCCCGCAGCGGCAGGCCCAGGACGGCCGTCCCGGCCCGGGCCACCAGCGGGCCGAGCAGGGAGAGCGCGGTGCACCACAGCAGGACGGCGAGGAAGCAGACCGGTGTCGCGGCCTGGTCGCTGTGCAGGGCGGTCAGCAGGACGGTCAGCACCACCGCGCCGGCGGCGGCCAGCGCCCCGAGGACGATCCGGGCCGCGGCCGGGCGGGCCGGCTCCACCTCCGCCTCGCCGAGCGCCTCGACCGGCTTGACCGCCGTCGCCCGCCGGGCCGAGATCCGGGCCGCCGCCCAGCCGGCCAGCAGGGTGGCGGCCGCGGCGGCCAGCGCCGGGAAGGGCGAGAGCACCACCGGCAGGTTCGCCGGGGCCACGCCCAGGGCGACGAACCGGCCGTGCAGCCAACTGCCCAGCGGCAGACCGGCGGTGGCGCCCAGGACCCCGGCGGACAGGCCGAGCAGCAGCGCCTCCCCGCCGATCATCTTCCGGACCTGCCGCCCGGTCGCGGCCACCGCCCGCAGCACCGCGATCTCCCGCTGCCGCTGCTGGACCGACAGGCCGAAGGTGCCGACCACGATCAGCAGGGCCACCAGCAGCGAGGTCCCGGCCAGGACGGCGCCCGTGCTGACCAGGCGCACCCCGGCCCCGGCGGCGTCCGGGAACTCCGCGCCGCCGCGGTCGTCGCCGGTGCGGACCACCGCGCCGGGGGTGCCGGCCAGCAGCGCCCGGACGTCGGCGGCGGCCGACGGCGCGGCCGGGAAGACGCCGATCGCGCCGACCAGGCCGTCGTGTCCGGCGAGCGCCCGGGCCCGGCCGGTGGCGAAGAAGACCGCGGACTGGTCGGCGAAGCCCTGCGCGGTGACCCCGACCACCCGCACGCCCAGCGTCCCCGAGGGCGTCCGGACGGCCGTCGCGGAGCCGGGCGCCAGGTGCGTCCGGGCCGCGGTGGCCGCGTCCACGACCACCTCGTCGTCGGCGGCGGGCGCCCGGCCGGCGGCCAGGACGAGACCGGCCAGCGGCGCCGACTCCCAGCCGTGGCCCCACGCACCGCGCTCCGGCCCGCCGGGCAGCAGCGCCGGGAAGGTCACCTCGGTGGCGACGGCCCGCACCGACGGCAGGGCCGCGACCCGGTCGGCGAGGGCGGCCGGCACCCAGGCGCGGTCCGCGATCGGCTTGGACTTCTCCTTGACCTTCCCCTTCCCCTTGTCGACGGTGGCGTGCACCTCCTGGTCACCGGAGACGACGATCGGCGCGGCCGCGTACCGCTCCGGCCGGACGGCGCCGACCAGGCCGGTGACCAGCAGCGTCCCGCAGCCGCAGACCAGGGCGGCGGCGCAGAACAGGGCGACGAAGGCGCCGGCGAACCCGGCCCGGCGGTGCCGGAGGGTGGCGAGGGCGAGTCCCAGCATCATCGGTTCCACGCCCCCAGCCGGATCATGCGGTCGGCGACCGCGGCGGCGGTCGGCCCGGTCAGGGTGTCGACGACCCGGCCGTCGGCCAGGAACAGCACCTCGTCGGCGTAGGACGCGGCGACCGGGTCGTGGGTGACCATGACCAGGGTCTGGCCGAGCTCGTCGACGGTCTGCCGCAGCAGGACGAGCACCTCACGGGCCGTCATGGTGTCCAGCGCGCCGGTGGGTTCGTCGGCGAACACCACCTCCGGGTCCGCGACCAGCGCCCGCGCGATCGCCACCCGCTGCTGCTGGCCGCCGGACAGCTGGCCCGGCCGGTGCCCGGTGCGGTCCTGCAGGCCCACCCGGCGGACGAGTTCCGCCAGCCGCCCCGGATCGGCCCGCCGCCCGGCCAGCCGCAGCGGCAGCGTGACGTTCTGCTCGACGGTCAGCGCGGAGACCAGGTTGAACGACTGGAACACGAACCCGGCCCGGTCGCGCCGCAGTTCGGTCAGCTCCCGCTCGCCCAGCCGGGACAGGTCGGTGCCGCCGAGCCGGACCGTCCCGGCGGTCGGCCGGTCCAGGCCCGCCGCGCAGTGCAGGAAGGTGCTCTTGCCCGAACCGGACGGCCCCATCACCGCGGTGAAGCCGCCCTTCGGCAGCCGCACCGTCACCTCCCGCAGCGCGGCGACCGCGCCCCGCCCCTTGCCGTGGACCTTGCTCACGGCGTCCAAAGTGATCGCATCGCTCATGCCCTCCAGCCTCCCGGCCCGCGAACTCCCTTCCCAGGGACGGGAACACGCGCCACCCGTGATCTCGTCACGGGTAGGGTCGGGCCATGATCAGACTCCTGCTGGCCGAGGACCAGCACGTGGTGCGCGGCGCCCTGGTGGCCCTCCTCGGGCTGGAACCCGACCTGGAGGTCGTCGCGGAGGCGGACTCGGCGGACGACGTGCTGCCCCGGGCCCTGGTCTTCCGCCCCGACGTGGCGGTCCTGGACATCGAGATGCCCGGCCGGACGGACGGACTCCAAGCGGCCGCCGCGCTCAAGGAGCGGCTGCCCGCCTGCCGGACGCTGATGCTCACCTCGCTCGGCCGCCCCGGACTGCTCCGCCGCGCCCTGGACGCCAAGGTCGACGGCTTCCTGCTGAAGACCGCACCGCCCGCCGACCTGGTCGCGGCCATCCGCCGGGTGGCCG
The DNA here is from genome assembly GCF_000721345.1 of Kitasatospora sp. NRRL B-11411. Taxonomy (NCBI): domain Bacteria; kingdom Bacillati; phylum Actinomycetota; class Actinomycetes; order Kitasatosporales; family Streptomycetaceae; genus Kitasatospora; species Kitasatospora sp. NRRL B-11411. The sequence continues at coordinate 5,630 of NZ_JOGH01000187.1, forward strand.
CCGGCGGAAGGGTGCTGGACCCGGCCCTGGCCGTCGCCGCCTGGGACCTGGCGGACAACCCGCTCACCCCCCGCGAGAACGACGTCCTGCGCGAACTGGCCGGCGGCGCCGAACCGCCCGAGATCGCCGCCCGCCTGCACCTGTCCACCGGCACCGTGCGCAACGTGCTGACCGCGGTCGTCGGCAAACTGAACGCCCGCAACCGCACCGACGCCGTCCGGATCGCCCGCGAGGCCGGCTGGCTCTGACCCGCTCCGACCCGCCGGTTCCGACCCGCTCCGACCTGCCGGTTCCGACCCGCTCCGACCTGCCGGTTCCGACCTGCCGGTCCCGACCCGCCGGACCCGGCTCAGCGCAGCGGCACTTCGGCCCGCAGCAGGTACCACCCGTCGTCCGGCCCGGCGGCCAGCGTGCCGCCCGCCCCGGCCAGCCGGACCGTCAGCCCGCCGATCCCGGAGCCGGGCGCGGTGACGTCCGCCCCGACGCCGTCGTTCTCCACCTCCAGCCGCACCGCCCCGCCGGCCGCCGAGACGGCGATCCGCGCGTGCCGGGCCCGGCTGTGCCGCAGGACGTTGGTGACCGCCTCGCGCAGCACCACGCCCAGCACCGCCCCCGCCGCGTCCGGCACCGGCCCGTCCTCCAGCTCCACCGCGATCCCGGCGGCCTCCAACACCGCCGCCGCCGAAGCCAGTTCGGCGGTGAAGGACAGCCGGGGCCCGTCGTCCGCCAGCGCCCCCAGCTCGGCCCGGCCGCGCTCGGCCAGCCGCGCGATGCCCGCCAGCTCGGCCCGGCAGCGGGCCGGATCGCCGTCCGCCAGCCGCCGGGCCAGCTCCGCCTTGAGCAGGATCGCGGTCAGACCGTGCCCGAGCAGGTCGTGCAGGTCCCGGGCGGCCCGCAGCCGCTCGGTGACGACGGCGGCCGCCCGCCGCCCGGCCGCCGCCCGCTGCAACTCCCGCACCAGCCGGACCAGGCGCAGCACCGCGTACACCACCACGCAGGTGACCAGCGCGCTGACCGCGGTCAGCAGCACCGGCACCGGGCCGTGGCCGCCGACCACCCCGGCGGCCGCCACCACCGCGACGGCCGACGCCGCGCCCGCGCGCAGCGGCAGGGCGATCAGCAGCGAACCGGCCAGGATGCCGGCCGCGCCGATCCAGTTCCGGCCCAGCCAGGGCAGCGGCAGCAGGGCGAGCACCGCCGAGGCGAGCAGCGCGGCGCGGGCGTGCCGGGTCGCGTCCCGGATCGAGAAGCGGACCTGGAAGGCGCAGAAGACCGCCACGCACCCCGCTCCGAGCCAGAGCCGGGACGGGGGGACGAACATCAGCGCCTTCGCGCAGAACACCGCGAGCAGGAACCAGTACAGGCCGAGCGCGGTCCGCAGCTCGGGCGGGTCGACGGCGACCGGGGCCGGCGCCACCGCCACCGACGCCTCCACCGCGAAGCGCCCGTCCGGCTCCAGGCCCGCCGCCAGGTGCCCGCCGACGGCCCGCACCCGCTCCGCCAGGTCGTCCAGGACGTCCGCGCCGAGCGCCGCCGTCGGCACCCCGTCGCTGACCACCCGCAGCACCACCCGCCCGGCCCGCTCCTCGGTGGAGACCTCGCACCGCCGGGCGTCCCCGACCCGCACCACCGCGGTCACCGCCTCCCGCAGCACCACCGCCAGCACCGTCCCGGCCGGCCCGAGCGGCTCGCGGTGCCCGATCCGCAGGTCGGCCGCGATGCCCGCCGAACCCAGCAGGGCGCGGGCGCTCGCCGCCTCCGGGGCCAGCGAGAGGCTGCGCAGCTCGGCGGCGGCGGCCCGGACCGCCCCCAGCGTCCGCCGCGCCGTGTCGATCAACCCGTCCAGCGCCGCCGGGTCCCGGCGCTCCGCGGCCTCCCGGATCCGGGCCATGCCCGCGTCCAGCCCGCTCCCCAGCGCGGACGCGATGCGCAGCCGCTCGTCGGTGACCGCGGAGGCCGCCAGCTCCAGCCGGGCCCCGTGGACCCGGCCCGCCAGCAGCGCCAGCGCGGTCACGGCGTAGAGCATGGCGCCGCCCAGCGCGATCGTCAGCAGCAGGTCGACGGCCTCCCGCGGCTCCGCGGCCCGGCCCGCCTCCACCGCCGCCGCCCCCGCCACCAGCAGGGCCAGCAGCACCCGGCGCCGCTCCAGCAGCAGCGAAGCCGCGGGCAGGCACAGCAGCCCGACCGACACCCCGAGCGGACCGACCGCGAGGAACCCGACCCCCACCTCCACGGCCGCCCACCCGCCCCACCCGGCCGCCCCCCGGGTGTGCCGCAGCTGCAGCCCCGCCAGCACCAGGCAGGCCGCCACGACCGCGACCCCCGCGGCAGGCTCCGCCACGACCCGCCCGGCCCCCCGCACCAGGTGCACCAGCACCAGCGCCACGGCCACCGCCGCCGCCAACCGCCGTCCCCCCGGCCCGCGTTCCCCCTCCACCCGGCGCATCGTACGCGGCCCCCGCCACGACGGAGGCCCGGACCGCGACCGCGGTCCGGGCCTCCGGTCGGGACGACGGCTAGTGCCGGGACGCGGCACCGCCCGAGCCGCCGGCGGCCGACCGGTTGCGGGCGGGGGCGGGGCGGCGGGGCCGGCCGGCGGCGGACCGGTTGCGGCGGGGGGGCTCGACGACGGGGGCGGGCACGGGGACGGGGACCCCCGGGGGGGCGCGGGGGCCGGGGGTGTGGGGGAGGACCAGGGTGACGACGGTGCCGGACTCGCCGGCCCGGGCGGTGCGGCCGCCGCGGTGCAGGTAGTCCTTGTGGTCGGTGGGCGGGTCCAGGTTGACGACCAGGTCGAGGCCGTCGACGTGGATGCCGCGGGCGGCGACGTCGGTGGCGACGAGCGCGGCGACCTCGCCGCTGCGGAACTGCTCCAGGGTGCGGGTGCGCTGCGGCTGGGACTTGTCCCCGTGCAGGGCCGCGGCCTTCACGCCGCTCGCCAGCAGCGTCTCGACCAGGCGGTCCGCGCCGTTCTTGGTGTCGGTGAACATGATCACCCGGCCGTCGCGGGCGGCGATGTGGGCGATCGTGGCGTCCTTGTCGGCGTTCCGGACGTGCAGCACGTGGTGCTCCATCGTGCCGACCGCCCCCGCGGACGGGTCCACCGAGTGGGTGACCGGGTCCTTCAGGAAGCGCCGCACCAGGCCGTCGACCTTGCGGTCGAGGGTGGCGGAGAACAGTAGCGTCTGGCCGCCCCCGGGGACCTGTTCGAGGAACGCGGTGACCTCGGGCAGGAAGCCCATGTCGGCCATCCGGTCGGCCTCGTCGAGGACGGTGACGGCGACCCGGTCCAGGCGGCAGAGCCTGCGCTCGACCAGGTCCTTCAGCCGGCCGGGCGTGGCCACCACGATCTCCGCGCCGCGGTTCAGCACCTGCGCCTGGCGGCGCACCGGCACCCCGCCGACCACGGTGGCCATCCGCAGCCGCGCCGCGTGGGCGTACGGGGTGAGGACCTCGGCGACCTGCTGCGCGAGCTCACGGGTGGGGACCAGGACCAGCGCGACCGGGCAGCGCGGCTCGGCCTGCTGCCCGGCGGTGCGGGCCAGCACGGCGAGGCCGAACGCGAGCGTCTTGCCGGAGCCGGTGCGGCCCCGCCCCAGCACGTCCCGGCCGGCCAGCGAGCTCGGCAGCGTCGCGGCCTGGATCGGGAAGGGGGTGGTGAGGCCCCGGCGCGCCAGGATCGTCAGCAGTTCTCCCGGCAGGTCCAGTTCCTCGAAGGAAGTGACGGCGGGCAGGCTCATGCGGGAGGCCCCTCTCGGACGGCGGCACGGAAGCGGCACGGAAGCGGCACGGAAGCGGCGCGGGGGCGGCGGAAAAGCCGAGGGGCCCGCACCGGGCACCAGGTGCGCGGCGCGGGCCCCTCGCTGCCAGGCGGTTGCCGTGGCAGTGGGAACTACAGCGGGCGAATGTTCTCCGCCTGCGGGCCCTTCTGGCCCTGCGTGACGTCGAACTCGACCTTCTGGCCCTCGAGCAGCTCGCGGAAGCCGGTGGCGTTGATGTTCGAGTAGTGGGCGAACACGTCCGGGCCGCCACCCTCCTGCTCGATGAAGCCGAAGCCCTTTTCCGCGTTGAACCACTTCACGGTGCCGTTAGCCATGTAAAAAAATCTCCTTCAAGGCACTTTCCGGAACCCGCACGTTACGGGAGCCGAGTCACTGCGATGAGTACCCGTCCGGAGAATGTCCGGAAAACAGAAATGCGCCCGCGATACATCAGCAGGCGCACACAAAGTTCATGGGAACCACTACTGCAACTCCTTCGACTGTAGCAGCCCCGGGCCCGAAACGGGGGGACATTTCTCCCCGGTTCCGGAGCGGCTCCCCTCGGCGCGGGCGGGCCGGGCCCGCCCCCGCCCGCCAACACCCGCACCGGTCGGGACGGTTGACCGGGCCGGTGGGGGCGCGCGCGGCGCTCTCCCCGCCCCGCGGCGTCCCCCGGTCCGGACCCCCGGCGGGAGTGCCGTTCGACACACCCGGCATTTCGGGCATCCAGAATTCGCCCCGTCAGAAAGGGGCGCCGCCCGCGCTCCACGGCGCATACTGGCTTGGATGAAAAAGCCTGAAGCAGTCCGCCGACACCTGCCCACCAGCCCCTTCAAGGCCAAGGCCGAAGCCCCGCGCAAGCACTTCGCCGTCGGCGACCGCGTCACCCACGACGCCTACGGCCTCGGCCGGGTCGTCGCCGTCGAGGGCGACACCGCGGTCCTGGTCGACTTCGGCTCCCACCAGGAACGCATCGCCGAGCCCTACCGCGGAATGTTCAACCTCTGACCACCCTGAGCCCCCTCCCGCCCCGCCACCGACGGCTCGCCCGCACAAGCGCCAACGACGAAGGCCCGGACCGCAGTTGCGGTCCGGGCCTTCGAGCGTGGCGGAGGGGGCGGGACCCGGACCCGTGAGGGCCCGCCCCGCCGGCCCCGCCGCCTCCCCCGGGCCGGTGGGGAGCGTCAGCCGCCGAGGCTGACGTTGTTCTCGCCGTCGGTGCACACGATGCGGATGGTGAGGTCCGCGGGCCTCGGTTCGCCCTTCGCGCCCTCCGGCGGGCAGTCGTTCCTGCGCACGGTGACGATCCAGCCGGTGGCCTCGTCGTTGGGGCGGCTCTCCAGCACGTCGGTCGGCCACCGGTCGAGCTGCCGGTTCTCGCCGGGGGTGATGCTGAACCCGCCGCCGTAGACGCTCTCGTCCGGCGGGCAGAGCAGCTCGTGCGGCTTCCCGTCGGCGCCGCCCGGGATGGTGGGGCCGGTCACCGCCTGCGGCGCGAGGAGGCTCGTGGTCGCTGCCGCGCTGCCGCTCGTGGCGGCGAGGACGGCGGCTCCCGCGGCGAGGGCCGTGGCGATCCTGGTCTTGCTGGACACGTGTCACTCCTGGGGTCCGGTGGGGGTGTGCGGACATTCCAGCACGGGGGTGACGGACCGTCAGGTCGACACGCACGGTGACGCTGTGCCAGTAGGCGATCTTGGGAATGCTGGAGTGTCTGCAAACGAACCACTACGCAGCGTGCTCTACTGGCGGCGAATCGCTGTCCCCCGTGTGGCTGCCCCGCAGCCTCGACCAGCACGCCGTGAGGACCCCCATGACACGCAGAAGACTGAGGGCAGTACTGGCGGCCACCGCCGTCACCGCCGCCCTGTCGACCACCACGATCCTGACCGCCCCCGTTCCGGCGGCCTCCGCCACGACCGACCCCTTCGCGGGGAACCGCGGGCTGCGCATCACCGGCGAGCAGCTGCAGGCCGAGGTCCGCGCCGACGAGGTGGCCGCGTTCGGACGCCCGGCCGCCGAGTCGATGGCCCGGGACCGGATCGGCCTGCGGGCCGTCCAGACCGACTATCCGCAGACCACCCGCACCAACCGGTTCACCATGCTGACCAGGACCCAGCGGGAGTTCAACAGCACCTTCGACCCAGCGAAGTTCGGGCAGTTCAAGCAGTACATCCCCTCTCCCGAGTTCGCCGACCACATCGCGCTGCTGCCCACCGGCAAGGTGCTGATGTTCTCCTTCGAGTCCGTCGAGGACAACCCGCAGAAGGAGACCGCGCCCACCGACGTCATCGGCAAGCAGAACGCCGGCCGCGCCTACCTCTGGACGCCGCCCGCGAACGACACCGACCCGGGCGAGTTCAAGGCCGTCCCGCCACCGGTCGTCGACATGCCGGACGGCCTGGACGAGCCGCGCCCCGCGCCGTTCTTCTGCGCCGGGCACTCCTACCTGCCCAACGGCATGGTCGGCGTCTTCGGCGGCAACCTCGGCGGCAACGGCGGCACCGGAGCCAAGCTGGCCTTGGTCTTCGACCCGTGGACCGAGACCTGGCACCGGGAGCAGGACATGTCGGTCGGCCGCTGGTACCCGAGCGTGGTCACCGGGGCCGACGGCCGGCAGACCATCATGTCCGGCCAGTCCGAACTCGGCTTCGGCACCCCGACCCCGGTGATCGAACGCTTCCCGGCCAAGGGCACCGACGTCCCCTACGCCAGGTCGGCGGCGCCCGACGGCGTCGCGCTGGACCGGTGGAAGGCGGACGCCCCGTACCGGATGGACTACCCGCACCTGTTCTCGCTCCGGGACGGCCGGATCTACGGCTTCGGCCGCAGCTCCGACCAGCAGTTCGTCTTCGACCCGGCGAACGAGACCCGCAGCCCGCTGCCCAACCGGCCCGACGGCTTCCCCCGCCTGTACGGATCGGCCGTCGCCCTGCCCAACGGCACCGCCGGCCCGGACTCGGTGCTCGTCCTCGGCGGCAACTACAAGGACCCCGACACCTTCAAGTTCTCGGGCGGCCGGTGGACCAAGGACAAGCCGCGCAACCTCGGCCGCGCCCAGGACGACACGCTGATCTTCCCCGACGGCAACCTGTTCACCGTCAACGGGGCCGTCGGCATCCGGGACTACGGCCTCGGCGACTACAACCCGAACGTCCCCGACGACCGGTTCCGCCAGGTCGAACTGCGGGACGCCGACGGCAACTGGACCCTCGGCCCGAAGCAGCGGCTGCCGCGCGGCTACCACTCCAACGCGGTCGTCCTGCCCGACGGCCGGATCATGGTCACCGGGGACGAGCTCCAGCAGATCGCCAACAACCCGGACATCAAGTCCGGCAACAACGGCACCATCGAGATCTACGAACCGCCGTACCTGCACCAGGGCGGCCCCCGCCCGGACATCAGGACCGTACCGGCCGACCCGGTGGGCTACGACAAGGCGTTCCGGATCAACACCAACTCGCCGACCCAGGCGGCCCGCGCCGTCCTGCTCGCCCCCATCACCTCCACGCACTCGGTCGACACCAGCCAGCGCCGCCTCGAACTCAAGCTCGTCAGCCGGGCCGGCAGCCAGCTCGTGCTCCAGACCCCGGCCTCGTCCGCCGACGCCCCTCCCGGCTGGTACATGCTCTTCCTGCTCAACGACGCCGGGGTGCCCAGCGTGGCCAAGTGGATCCAGCTGAGCCCGAACGCCTGACCCCACCCCCCGACACCCCGGGTGGCCGGGCCCGCGACCGGCGGGCCCGGGACGGGCGCCCGGGAGCCTCCCCACCAGCCGGAGCCGACGAACGGATCCCCTCCATGGCCGACCTGAGCCTGCGTCAAGACCGCGAGATCCAGGGCGACATCATCGCCGGATTCAAAAAAGACCACATGACACTCCTGCTCCTCCAGTTCAGCGACGCCCCGGCGGCCCGGAGCTGGCTGGAGAAGATCACCCCCAAGATCGCCACCACCAAGGCGGTCGCCGAGTTCAACGAGGACTACAGCCAGGCCCGCCAGGCGTCCGGCGGCGACGACCCGGCGGCACTGAAGGCCACCTGGCTGGGCCTCGGCTTCACCTACCAGGGCCTGCAGTTCATCACCGGCCGGCCCGACCTGCTGAAGGACCGGGCCAGGACCGGCGACACCCTGGAGGCGTTCATCCAGGGCCCGGCCGACCCGGGACGGTCGATCGCGCTCGGCGACACCGACGACAACGACCCGAAGCACTGGGTGTTCGGCTGCGCCACCAAGCCCACCGTCCACGCGGTGCTGACCGTCGCCTCCGACACCGCGAACGGCCTCGCCGGGGCGCTGGAGGAGCAGAAGGCCGCCGCCACCCAGGCCGGTGCGGTCGTCGTCTACGAGCAGAAGGGCGCCGCCCTGCCCGGCGAGAAGAAGGGCAAGGAGCACTTCGGCTTCAAGGACGGCGTCAGCGAGCCGGAGGTCGAGGGCTTCGACGAACCGGACCCCGACAAGTTCACCGGGGAGGGCCCCGACCGGGTCTTCTACTCGAAGAAGCACCCCGGCACCCGGATCCTCCCGGCCGGCGAGTTCGTCGTCGGGAGGAAGCTCACCGCGGCGCACGACCGGGGCACCGCCGCGGTCGAGACCGTCCCCGACTGGATGCACGACGGCTCCTTCCAGGTGGTGCGCCGCCTGGAGCAGGACGTCGCCGGCTGGTGGGCGCAGGTGGACGCCCAACTGCGGCGGCTGAAGGACCTCAAGGCCGTGCCGGAGGACACCAAACGGGACTGGTTCGCCGCCCGGCTGGTGGGCCGCTGGCGCGACGGCTCCCCGGTGTGCAAGCACCCCGACCGGGCCGGCGGCACGGCCGCCGGGTCCGACAACGACTTCAAGTACCTCGGCGACCCGGAGGACCCGGACGGCCTGATCACCCCGCTCTTCTCCCACCTGCGCAAGACCAACCCGCGGGCCGGGCTGGTCGACGGCACCCCGGTCGACGAGGCGTTCATCGACGCCCGCCGGATCATCCGCCGCGGCGCCCCCTACGGACAGCCCTTCGACCCCACCAGCGGCGACGAACTGAACGGCCCCGACGCCGAGCGCGGCCTGCTCTTCGTCTGCTACCAGTCCGACCTGGTCGGCCAGTTCGAGTTCATCCAGGCCAACTGGATCAACGACCCCGACTTCCCGCCCGGCCGCAAGGCCAAGCCCGGCCCCGACCCGCTGGTCAGCGGCCAGCTCGCCACCGTGAACGACGGCCGGACCAGCTGGGAGGGCACGTCCCCGGCGGGCGAACGGCAGACCACCGTCCTGGACTTCCGCCCGTTCGTCCAGACCCGCGGCGCGCTCTACTGCTTCACCCCCTCCATCACCACGCTGCGCCGGCTCGCCCAGGGCCGCCTCACCGGCGAACTCGAGGAGGAGACCGGCCACCGGACCGCGGCGCAGGACCTGCCGGTGGACTGCGTCCTGCCGCTGCCCGACGCGCCGGGCCGCTACTGGACGTTCCAGCAGGGCACGATCCGCCTGATCGGCACCGGCGACACCGAGGTCCGCCGGCTCACCACCGGAACGGTCGACGACCGCACCGGGGTCGTCGTCAAGGACGTGGGGCCGTACTCGTCCTGGCCCGCCCTGAAGGGCGTCACCCAGGTCGACACCATCCTGCCCGTCTTCGACGAGCAGCGGGTCGACGGGAAGAGCGCGTACTGGGTCTTCCACACCGTGGGCGGCAACCAGTTCTACCGCTACGTCACGATCGGGGCCTCCGAGCCCTACGCCAGCCAACTGGTGGCCGACGACCAGCCGGTGAGCAGGTGGAGGTCGTTCGGCGGAGCCACCCCCGTCACCCGCGTCGACGCCTTCCTGCCGGTGCCCGACCAGCGGCCGGCCGGCGACGGCTCGTTCTGGTACTGGATGTTCCACAACACCCCGGTGGGCCAGCGCTACCGCCTGATCTCCATCGGCCGCTCCGGCAACGCCCACCCCGACCGCCTCCAGCGGGACGACCGGCAGCTCAGCCAGTGGCGCTCCCTCGAAGGCGTCACCAGGGTCGACGCCTTCCTCCCCGTCCCCGGCAAGGACGACCCCGCCGGCGGCCAGCACTGGTACTGGGTGTTCCACCAGGACGAGTACCGAGTGATCATGGTCGACCACGGCGGCAACCACCAGGACGACCTCCTGCGGGAGGACCGCCCGACCGCAGTCTGGTGCCGCAAGCCGTAACCCCCCGCCGCCCAGCCACGGCCACAGAACGCCGAAGGCCCGGACCGCAGTTGCGGTCCGGGCCTTCGATCAGGCGGAGGATACGAGATTCGAACTCGTGAGGGGTTGCCCCCAACACGCTTTCCCACTCTCCTCAGTGCTGTCCACCGGGGTTCACGCCCGTCCTGAACTGCGGCGGAGTAACCGACTGGGCCATGGCTGAACCTGCCCGGACGGCGGTGAATGAGACCAGAACTGAGACCACGTCGCCTGGTGCCCACAGCCGGACCGATCCGCCCTGTTGGCGATCAGCTGTCCGTGTCCTTGGGATGCCGGGGTGAGGCGTAGACGAGGTGGACGGTCCGGCCCGGCTCGTCGACGAGGTAGCGCACGCG
>NZ_JOGH01000188.1:0-8246 GCF_000721345.1 Kitasatospora sp. NRRL B-11411
GGGGTGCGGCGGCGGGGTCGGCGGGCGCGGAGGCGGTGGTGGTGGGTGCGGGGGCGGGGGTGCCGTCGGCGGGGGCGATCCGGGTGAGGCGGGCGGCGGCGGTCTTGTAGAGGGGCTGTTTGGAGACCGGGTCCCAGTCGGTGACGGTGGTCTCGTTGGCGGCGCGGCCGCCGTCGGGGCCGGGTCCGGTGCGGCCGGGGGTGTCCCAGTAGCCGTAGTGGAAGGGCAGGAAGAGCAGCCCGTCGCGGATCGTGGTGACCCGCAGCCGGGCCCGGACGGCGCCGCGGGCCGTGGCGACCTCGACCAGGTCGCCCTCGCCCAGGCCGCGCCGGCGGGCTTCGCCGGTGCCGATCTCGACCCACGTCTCGGGTGCGGCGGCGTCGAGTTGGGGGGTGCGGCCGGTCTTGGTGCGGGTGTGGAAGTGGTAGAGGGTGCGGCCGGTGGTGAGCTGCAGCGGGTACTCGGCGCTGACGTCCTCGTGCGGGGGCAGGTACTCGGCGGCCTTGAGCACCGCCTTGCCGTCGGGGTTGAGCGCCCGGTACTCGGTCTCGGAGACGGCGGCGCCGGTGACCAGGTCGCGCCCGTAGGTCTCGCAGGTGTCGGGGGCGGCCCAGGAGATGCCGTCGGAGTAGAGGCGTTCGGTGCCGTCGGGGTGCTCGGCGTCGCAGGGCCACTGGACGCCGCCGCGCTCGCGCAGCAGTCCGTAGCTGAGGCCGGTGTAGTCGCAGGGCCGTCCGGCGGAGCAGCGCTGCCAGGCCGCGAACGCGCCGGGCGCGTCGTGCCAGCCGATCAGCGGGGCGCCGTCGCGGTCGCGGAAGTCCATCCGGCGGGCGTAGTCGAGCAGGATGTCGAGGTCGGAGCGGGCCTGTCCGGGCGGCTGGACGGCCTGCTCGCAGAGGTGGACGGTGCGGTCGGCGTTGGTGAAGGTGCCGGTCTTCTCGCCCCAGGTGGCGGCGGGCAGCACGACGTCGGCGAGCAGTGCGGTCTCGGTCGGGTAGAGGTCCTGGACGACGGTGAACAGGCCTTCGCCGCGCAGGAGTTCGCGGATCCGGGCGAGTTCGGGCAGCGAGACGGCCGGGTTGGTGCCGGAGATCCACAGCAGTTTGATCGAGCCCTGTTCGGCGTACCGGAAGATCTGCATCGCGGGGGTGGGCGGCCCGTAGTGCGGGATGCGCTCGGGCTCCACGTTCCACAGCTCCGCGAGTTCGGCGACGTGCGCGGCGTTCTCCCAGTTGCGGAAGCCGGGCAGGTCGCCGTCGGCGCCGCACTCGCGGGTGTTCTCGGCGGTGGGCTGCCCGTTCATCTGGAGCACCCCGCAGCCGGGGCGGCCGAGCATGCCGCGCAGCAGCTGGAGGTTGTTGACCTGGACGGCGGCGGCGGTGGCCTGGTGCGACTGGTAGACGCCCTGCAGCACGGTGGAGAGCAACTTCCGTGCCTCGCCGAGCAGTTCGGCGGCCCGCTGGATCTCCCGGGCGGGCACGTCGCAGATCCGCGCGGCCCACTGCGGGGTGCACCTCCCGACGCCCGCGGCGAGCTCCTCGTACCCGACGGTGTGCGCGTCGACGTACGCGTGGTCGATCCGGTCGGTGCGGACGAGTTCGTGCAGCAGCGCGTTGAGCAGTGCGACGTTGGTGCCGATCCGGGGCGCGAGGTGCACCTCGGAGCGGGCGGCGACGGGGGTGGGGCGCGGGTCGACGCACAGCAGCCGGGGCGGTTCGGGCCCGGCGAGGCGGTCGAGGACCCGCATCCACAGCACGGGCTGGGTCTCGGCCATGTTGTGGCCGAACAGGGCGAGCGTGTCGCAGTGGTCGACGTCGGTGTAGGAGGCGGGCTGGCCGTCGCAGCCGAAGGTCTCCTTGAGCGCCTCGGCGGCGGTGGCGGTGCACAGCCGGGTGTTGCCGTCCAGGTGGTTGGTGCCGATGCCGGCGCGGGCGGTCACGTCGAGCGTGTAGTACTCCTCCAGGAACAGCTGCCCGGAGGTGTAGAAGCCGATCGCGCCGGGCCCGTGCTCCTCCAGCAGGTGTTTCGTCCGGTCGACGACCAGGCCCATCGCGGTGTCCCAGTCGCTCTCCTCCAGTTCTCCGCCGCGCCGCACCAGCGGGACGGTGAGCCGGTCGCGGGCGTGGTTGGCCTGCCAGCCGAACAGGTCCTTGGGGCCGAGCCGCCCCCGGTTGACCCGGTCGTCCGCCCGGCCGCGCACCCCGACGATCCGGCCGTCGCGCACCGCGACGTCCATCGCGTCGCCGTTGGAGTGCAGCAGCGAGGCGGCGGGCACCCAGCGGTCCACCTCGGCGGCGGTCAGACAGCTGTCCCGGCGCACCGGCCACGGCTGCCCGGGGGCGTAGGGGGTGCGGTCGCCCCAGGGTTCGGCGATCCGGTCGATCCGCTCGCGCATGGCGCCACCTCCGTGTGTCACTGCCCGACGGCTGCCGCGTGTACCCGGGGGGCCGCGGGGCATGCGCGCCGGTCCGTTCAGTCGGGCGGGCGCAGCCGGTCGCGCAGCAGGCGCAGGGCGGCGTCGACGGCGGCGGCCCGGATGTCGTCGGGGCGGTCGGTGGGCGGTTCGGGCCGGGCGGTGCGGGTGCCGTCGGGGCCGCTGACCGCGATGTGCACGGTGCCGACGGGGCGGCCGTCGTGCGGGGCGGGCCCGGCGGCGCCGGTGGTGGCCAGGCCGTAGGTGGCCCGGGTGCGGGCCCGGACGCCTTCGGCCATCTGGGCGGCGACCTCGGGGTGGACGGTGCCCTGGTCGGCGAGCAGGGCGCGGTCGACGCGCAGCAGGTCCGCCTTGACCTCGGTGGCGTAGGCGACGACGCCGCCGAGGAACACCCCGCCCGCGCCGGGGGCGTCGGCGAGGACGGCGGCGAGCCGCCCGGCGGTGAGGGACTCGGCGGTGGCGACGGTGTGCCCGGCGGCGGCCAGCGCGGCGGTGACCTGCCGGGCCAGGACGGCGCTGTCGGGCAGCCCGGGGCGGGGCCCGCCGGTGCTCATGTCCCGCGGGCGACCTTGACGGTCGCCAGGTCGGGGTCGGCGCTGTCCGGGACGAGCATGCCCGCCTCCAGCCCGGTGCGCAGGTAGTCCAGGACGGCGTCGTTCAGGCGTTCGCCGGGCAGCACGGCGGGGATGCCGGGCGGGTACGGGGTGAGCATCTCGGCGGCGGTCCGGCCGGACGCCTTCTCCAGCGGCACCTGCTCGGTGGGGCCGAAGAACGCGTCGCGCGGCAGGGCCGCCTGCTCAAGCCGCAGCTCGCCCGGGTCGGGGACGTGCACCCGGGCGGCCGGGCGGAGGGTGGGTGCGGCGGCGACGAGTCCGCGCAGGCCGCGCAGCAGGGCGTCGGCGGTGGTGGCGTCGTCGGCGTGGGTGAGCTGGGCGCTGATCCGGCGGTGGTCGCAGACGTGCAGGGTGAGCTGGTGGTACGAGCGCAGCCAGTCGCCGGCCCGGTAGCCGGTGGTGCCGAGCCCGGAGACGTCGACGATGACCTGCAGCGGGTCGAGGTCGGCGGCCAGGCCGGGCCCGCAAAAGTCGTCCCGGCCGTGGACGTGCAGCCCGTCCAGGGCCTCGATCCGCTCGCGGACGTCGGCGGCGAGCGCCAGCGCGGCGCCGAACAGCTCGTGGCCGTGCTGGACCATCTGGCGGCGCCAGCCGTCGAGCGCGGCGTAGATCAGGACGGAGGGGCTGGTGGTGCCGAGCAGGTCCTCGCGCTGCTTGAGCGCGTCGGGGGCGACCAGGTCGCCGCGCAGGTGGAAGACCGAGCTCTGTTCGAGGGCGGAGCCCATCTTGTGGACGGAGGTGACGCAGACGTCGGCCCCGGCGTCCATCGCCCACTGCGGCAGGTCGGGGTGGAAGGGCAGGTGGGCGCCCCACGCCTCGTCGACGATCAGCGGCTTCCCGGCCGCGTGGCAGACCTCGGCGATGCCCGCCAGGTCGGCGCAGGTGCCGTACGGGGTGGGCGAGGTGACCAGCGCGCCCTTGGCGTCGGGGTGGCGCTCCAGGGCGGCCCGGAACGCCTCGGGGCGGGGCGGGTGGGCCAGGTGCAGGCCGGCGTCCCAGGACGGGTCGACCCAGACTGGGCGGATGCCGGCCAGGATCAGCCCGGCCACCACGGACTTGTGGGCGTCGCGGCCGATCAGCAGTTCCTCGTGCGGCCCGGCGACGGACAGCATCGCGGCCTTGACCGACAGCGAGCTGCCGCAGGTGGAGAAGAAGGTGTGCTCGGCGCCGACCGCCTCGGCCATCAGCGCCTGGGCGTGCGGCAGGATGCCGCGCGAGTCGGTGCGGTCGTCGAGCCCGCCGCTGGCCAGCACGTCGGAGCGGAACACGTCCGCCCCGAGCACCTCCAGGACGCGCGGATCGGCGCCCCGCCCCTGCTTGTGGCCGGGCGGGGTGAACACGGTCAGCGGATTGGCGTGGAAGGCCGCGAGGGCCTCGATCACCGGCGCTTGGGACTGGTCCATGCGGCGCGTGTGCCCTCGGCCCGGGCGGCGAAACGGGCCCGGCGGCCGCCGGACCGGGGCGGGCGGCGCTCAGCGGCGGACGGCGGTGACCAGGTGGGCGGCGGTGCGCAGGCGGACGCCGTCGGGGCCGTGGTGGGGGGCGAGGGCTGCGGTGAAGGCGGCCCGGGCGCGCGGGGCGGCGTCGGCGGGGTGCTCGGGGTCGAGCAGGGTGAGCAGGTGGCGGCCGGGGCCGGAGCCGAGCAGCAGGTCGGCGGCGTCCGCGGGGTCGGCGCCGAAGCGGCCCGCGGACTCGACGGGCTCGGTGCGGACGCGGTCGAACCCGGCGGCGTCCAGGGTGCGGTGGACGACGGCCGGGTCGGCGAGCGAGAACATGCCGGGGCCGTCGGCGGGGCCGGGCTCCGGCGCGGGGACGCCGAGCAGGTCGCGGACGGTGTCGTACAGCCGGACCCACTCGGTGCGGGCGGGGTCGGCCATGCAGACGAAGGCGAGCCGGCCGCCGGGGCGCAGGGCGCGGGCGAGGTTGGTGAAGGCGGCGACCGGGTCGGCGAAGAACATGACGCCGAAGCGGCTGACCGCCACGTCGAAGGCGGCGGCGGGCAGCGGGTGGACCTGGGCGTCGCCCTGCTCGAAGGCGATCCGGTCGCCGAGCCCTTCGGCGGCGGCCAGGGCCCGGGCGGTGGCGAGCATCGGGCCGGAGAGGTCGAGTCCGAGGGTGGCGGCGGCGGTGCGGGCGGCCAGCCGGGTGGTCTGCCCGGCGCCGCAGCCGACGTCGAGGACGCGGGTGCGGGCGTCGATCGCGGCGGCGGCGAGCAGCGGCGCGTTGAAGCCTTCGTTGACGGCGTTCCAGCGGTCCTGGTGGTCGCTCCAGTGACGCCCCTCGGGGCCGTTCCAGGCGTCGGACTGAGCGGTGTTGGCGGTGGCGGGCATGGGTTCCCCCGGTCGGGACAGTAGTATGGGCGATCGCCCATACCCACGGTATGGGCAGATGCCCATACCGGCAAGGCCGACCCCAGGAGGACCCGTGTCACCGCGCGGCGTAGCGATCCCCGACGTCCGGGAGCGGCTGTTCGCCGCCGCCGAACGGGTGCTCTCCCGGGAGGGGCCCGCCGGGCTGACCAACCGCTCGGTCACCGAGGAGGCGGGCTGCGCGAAGGGCCTGCTCTACAACCACTTCGCCGACCTGGACGACTTCGTCGCGCAGCTGGTCCTGGACCGCTTCGAACGGGTCGCCGCCGAGGTCGCCCCGCTGGCCGACCGGGCCGGTCAGGGCGAGGTCCGGGAGAACCTGGCCCGGGCCGCGCTGGTCCTGCTCGGCGCCGACGGCCCGGTGGTCGCCGCCGCCGCGGTCTCCCGCAGCGGCGTGGCCGACCGCGTCCGGCGGGCCTGGCGGGACGGCGCGCCCGGGCCCGGCACGGTGCAGGACGCGCTGGCCGGCTACCTGGCCGCCGAGCAGCGGCTCGGCCGGCTCTCCCCCGCCGCCGACGGCCCGGTGATCGCGCTCGCCCTGGTCGGCACCGTCCACCACCTGCTGATGCACGGTCACGCCGAGCCCGCCGACCACCCGTCGCTGATCCGCCGTCTGGTCGCCGCGCTGGTACCGCCCTTCGGAGCCGGGGGCGGAACCGGATCCGAAGCCGGGGACGGGGGCGGCGGTGGTACCGCGGTACCACCCGCGGCCGAATGATCGTCCCTGGGTGCCGCCGTCCGGGCCCGGGCCGGGCCTAGCGTGGCAGCAGAGGCGGTCGGGACGGCCCGGCCCCGCAGCGGCAGGGAGCGGACCGGATGATCGAGGCGCAGCAGCTGACCAAGCGCTACGGCGAGAAGACCGCCGTCGACGGGCTGGACTTCACCGTCAAGCCGGGCAGCGTGACCGGGTTCCTGGGCCCGAACGGTGCCGGGAAGTCCACCACCATGCGGATGATCGTCGGCCTGGACGCGCCGAGCAGCGGCTCGGTGCGGGTCAACGGGCGCCGCTACGCCGAGCACGCCGCGCCGCTGCAGGAGGTCGGCGCGCTGCTGGAGGCCAAGTCGATCCACCCGGGGCGCTCGGCCTTCAACCACCTGATGGCGCTGGCCCACACCCACGGCATCCCGCGCGCCCGGGTGGACGAGGTGATCGGCCTGACCGGCCTGGAGTCGGTGGCGAAGAAGCGCGCCGGGGCGTTCTCGCTCGGCATGGGGCAGCGGCTGGGCATCGCGGCGGCCCTGCTCGGCGACCCGGCCACGGTGATGCTCGACGAGCCGGTCAACGGCCTCGACCCGGAGGGCGTGCTGTGGATCCGCAACCTGCTCACCGGCCTGGCCGCCGAGGGGCGCACCGTGTTCGTCTCCTCGCACCTGATGAGCGAGGTCGCGCTGGTCGCCGACCACCTGATCGTGGTCGGCCGGGGCCGGCTGCTGGCCGACACCACCGTGCAGGAGCTGGTCCGGCAGGCGGGCGGCGACCGGGTGACGGTCGCCTCCGCCGACCCGGCGAAGCTGCGCGGGCTGCTCACCGGCCCCGGCGTGGAGATCACCGGCCGGACGGGCGCCGAGGAGCTGGAGGTGACCGGCCTGACGGCCCGCCGGATCGGCACCGTCGCGGCCGAACACGGCATCGCACTCTACGAGTTGGCCACCCGGACGGTCTCGCTGGAGCAGGCGTTCATGGACCTGACCCGGGACGCCGTGGAGTACCACGGCTCGACCACCACCCACCCCGTCGAGACTTCGAGGAGCGCCGCGTGAGCACCATCGCCCCCACCCCCGCCCCGTCCTCGGCCGCCGCCGAGCGCCCCGCCCGTCCGCCGTACAAGGTCACCGCCGCCCGGGTGCTGCGCTCGGAGTGGGCGAAGGCCTGGTCGCTGCGCTCGACCTGGATCACCCTGGGCCTCGGGCTGCTCTTCCTGGTGGCGTTCGGCCTGATCGCCGCCTACCAGTTCAAGTCCCGGCTGACCTCCGGCCGGCACATGGACCGGGACTTCGCCGACGCCAACGCGCTCACCCTGTCGCTGTTCGGCACCAACTTCGCGCAGCTCGCGCTCGGCGTGCTGGGCGTGCTGATCGCGGCGGGCGAGTACTCGACCGGCATGATCCGCTCCACGCTGGCCGCGGTGCCGCGCCGGCTGCCGGTGCTGTGGGCGAAGGCCCTGGTGTACGGGGCGGTCGCGCTGGTGCTGGCCACCGCCGGGGTGTTCGTGGCCTTCCTGTTCGGCAGCGGGATCCTGTCCGGCACCAAGGCGGCGCTGACCTTCTCCGACCCGGGCGTGGTGCGCGGCCTGTTCGGCGCGGGCCTGTACCTGGCCCTGGTGGGCGTGATCGGCGTCGCGCTGGGCATGCTGCTGCGCTCGATCGCGGGCGGCATCTCGGTGCTGGTCGCCTCGCTGATGCTGGTGCCCGGCCTGGTGTCGCTGCTGCCCAGCTCCTGGCACGACCACATCAACCCGTACCTGCCGAGCAACGCCGGCCAGGCGATGTTCGCCCTCACCCACGACAGCACCACCCTGTCGCCCGGCGCCGGACTGGCCGTCTTCGCCCTGTGGACGGTGGCGGCGCTGGCGGGCGCGGCGGTGCGACTGCTGCGGCGCGACGCGTAGGCGACGCGACGCGCGGGCGACACCGCGCGAGGGCGCTTCGGCCGTACGCGCCGCGCCTGACAGACTGACCTGCCGCGGGGCCCCGGCCGCACCGAGCGCCGGGGCCCCGCGGCACCCGCCGTCCGACCACCCCCGGGGGTTCCCCGTGCACGACCCGGCCACCCCAGTCCCCGTCCCCGCTGTCCCCGTCCCCGCTGTCCCCGTCCCCGCTGTCCCCGTC